>CAZQUK010000183.1:0-7314 GCA_964596435.1 uncultured Oligoflexia bacterium | reverse complement strand
GAAGCCAGGATCTTCATTGTCTGAGCATCATTGACATCAATTCTTACAATTTGATTGTCGTCAGCAACATTGTTATCAATTAAAAGATGAAAATCCACTTGTCTGAGCCCTTCCTGCGCATCTTTTATATAGGGCCCGTATGCCATAAAACATTCCTTGCACTCTGAAACAGCACAGGACCATCCCTTCACAGTTTGATTTATCTCACGCTTGCCGCATTGATGCGCAAAGGCATCCTCACCTTCAAATATCCTTTCTGGAAGCGCATCGCTCCAGAAATTGATTAAATATAAATTTTCTGTAAACGCATTCGCAGAATTTCTTGAATCAAGCTCCAATGACAGCGTCCCGGACGAAAGAAATCGCAGCTGCATATTCTTTGACGGAACACAGTCGTCTGGATTTAGTTTTATGAACACTTCGTCTTCAGCAAGTCGCCTTAAAGTATTATATGTCGAAGCATAAAATACTCCGGCATTCCTGGTATTAACCCTGATTCTTGCCTCCTGAGCCGATCGCGCGGCATCGTAGACACGAACAATAGAAAGCCCTGTTGGTTTAGTTGACGGACAGGTTATTGCAACATTTTCAAGTGCTTTTAATGATCTAAAATTAAGATTCAGTTCGAGACTGCTTTTTTCTGCATCATAACTTGTCAGCGCCGGATAACTTGACATTGACCATTTGTTTTCCTCTATAGTAAATTCGCTTGCTTCGATCTTTTTAAGGCTAAGCAGATTAAGTGCTCTAAACTGATATCCTAAAACGAGTGTTTTATAAATCAGGTATGGAAGCGAAGAAGAAGACAATTGACCGGCCTCAAAACCAAATCTAATCCCTTTTCTTGCCACTACTGGATCAATAATGTGATGTCTATATAAAGAATACAAATATGGTATCTCAGAGCCCACGATTTTCAGCATCGCAGGATTTCCAGAAAACGACAGCGCACGATTACCGCTCGCAAAATACCAGCCAGCGTTGAAATAGTCTTCCGTGCCAGTTCCAAGACTAAACGGATACGCTAAACCATCGGTACGGATCATCTCGTCCCCCTCAAGTAAACTAAAACCAGTAATTTCTGGATATGTGTTCTCGATAGTTTCAACCAGGGAAATCATTTTAATATTACCGGTGCGCTCAAAGAAATTCATTAGTGAATGATTTTGCACGTAGTTTACCGGTGGTTTCTGGCTCTTAAATTCCGAAACAAGTATTGGATGCGATTTTTGATAAGCGGCAATATTCATCCCGATACTGACCTGAATGGCTCCATTCGATCTATTCTTTAATATAATCTTTTGTCCCTCTGGTAGAGGAATCGGTAATCTTGAAATAAACGTTTTAGTATTATAATTAATGCTAAATATAGACGAATTCCATTCGTTCATTCCAGGCCATGTTCCAATTTTAGGATCGGGTATAAATACTGGATCCGGGGCACCCATAAAATAACTCAGGGGCACAGCCTCTTCGTCTGCAATCTTGATCCAAAGTGAATTAATATTTTCAAGTGAAACAGACAGCCTTGAAATTGTTGCAGGCCCGGATGCAATTGTCACGCTCCCACCCGCTGGGACTTTTTTTTGTTGCACATTATCAAATGGGCACGACTTCCATGTTGTATCTTTTACAAATATAATTAAATCTTCTGCAGAAGGGCCCGATGATGCGCCAGATCCTTCCTGATAATTGATATGATAATAGTGATGCATCTTATATGTTTTCCCTTTTTCTGACGGAACATAACGGATTTCAACATCTGTTTTATACGGGTATGGCACATAGCTATAATAAGATGATGTACTGATTGAAAGAAGATTGCTATATTCAGGATTAACTTTAGGATTTGGATTAAAATATTCAAAAGTATTCTTTTCAACTACGGTCTTTCCATCAATTATTATTTTTATTGTTGAATTCATTTCTTCCATATATTTTGGATCTTCTTCAGATCGATTAAATGTCATCCAGATGCGCGTGATTTTTCCTTCGCCCTTTTCTTTTAAAAGAGTGTACTCATCTTCTTTTGTGGACAAGGTATGCCAGTCATCGTTATTGCCTGATTTATCATGACTGGAAACCTGCTTTGTTATCACCGCTGGATTGTACGTAAGAAGATCAATAAATACTGGTGATAAATTTGAAAAATCGCACTCATCCGGCCCGGCCCACGAAAAACCGGTGCTAATAACAAGTAAGGTTAAACATAAAAATAATTTTTTCATGCACGCCCCCTAGTAAACTTCAACCTTATCAAAACCAATGAACGCATTTGAATGATAAAACACCCTGAATTCAAGTGCGTTTTCCGATATACTATGGAAAGGAACCCCGAATCTTTGATACTTCCATGGCTCCTTAAAATCCCGTCGTGATATAATTTTTGAATTAAGAATGGTTTTTGTTGTGGCATCGTAAACATCAATCGTAACGATATCCAAATCTAATTCCGTATTATTATCAATCATCAAACGAAAATCCGCCATTCTCTCGCCTGGCGCAATATCCTTTGCATATGGACCAAAAGCCATGAAGCACTCTTTACACATATTAACCGGGCAGGAACGGCCAGACACCTTGGCAATTTTCTCCTCTTTACCGCAACGATATGCAAAATCTTTTTCTGCTTCATATATTTTGCCGCCCCATTGCTCTAGTGCGGCCCTACCGCTTTTTGGATTTATTTTATAATCAACAACGTTTTTTTGTTTTATGTATGCCAAAGGATGATAATAAACCCGGTATTCCAACTCTTGTGACTCATTTGCACTGTATTCAAGCTGAAAGGACTGGTAGACCAATGGTTTAAGAAATTCTTTTCTGCGAATCGGCCGAACCGCAAGGATTATACGGTTTTTTGCATCATAAACATCAATTGTAGCGACAACAGAATCGTCCGCAGTATTATCATCAATCAGGAGATTAAAATCCGCTCTTCGACTGGATCTACCTGGGTTTCTAAGCTGTACTCCATAAGTCATATGACACGGGTTTTTGCATATACTTTTATTGCAGAACCATCCTAAACTGTCCTTACTACCGCACTTAGAGGCAAAATTACTGTATTCGGCCTCCTTTCTCTCCCATTTTCCGCTTCGGAAATATGCATATATTTTGTCTTTTGAAACCACCCACTCGGGACCATCGTATCCCATGCCCTCACTTACCGGCAATATCGGATTACCTGGCCATTTTTCCCAAAATACAAGATCAATTGAACGCGCAAGCCCGGTTGACCATTTTGAATGCGAAAAATCACTCTTACCTTCATATATTACCTGGTCCGTTGATCCCTCATATAGCATGTAATAAACATTGCTTTCCTTGACTATCGACCGCCTTCCAATTGTACCCGAGTCCCAGGTTCCTGCGATACCGGTTGAGATTATAGGGTCAGAAGAAACACGTTTTAGATCGCTAAAATCCGTCCCTACCGCAAGCCCCACTTGACAATCATTTTTTCCACCGCCATTACCATTTCCAAATCCATGATAAAACAGATACCAGAAATTCCCTTCCTTCCAGAGTGAAGGCGTACCAATATTCAGCTTTTCAAAACCAAAGTGATTGTGAATCAGTATGGGCTCAGGAATATTTACCCAAGTATCAAGTATCTCTAAAAATGAAGAATATCCGATATCGCCAGGAAACCTTCCCTCTTGTGTTAATGATTTACCCTCGTAAACCAGGTGCCACGCACTCCCATATTTCCAGACTCCAGGAAAACTTGCCATTCCATCGTTCCACGCGCCCTTTGGCTGCCTTAAATCCAGTGCATCAGTCCTAGTGGTAAAATTCACAAGATCATTACTTTTTGAGATCCCAATTAGAATAATTAGTTCCTTGTCAATTTTTTTATGGGCAATATCAAAAGACCACAGTTGACTATCGGCCCACTGGGCAGACATGAATTGGCCATGTCCCGGAAACACTTCCCTATCAATAACAAATCTGGCTTTTCCATCCCACAGCTGGGAAGGAAGCACGACTCCGTCCTTCACATTTATTGTAACGCCGCCATTTGTTATTATTGCGGTATCGGCACTAGCTTGACCAGACCAAGCCATCAAGCAAATCAATACCGCAAAAATAGCTCTTCTTTCTCTCATAACTCCCCAAAAAAACGATTACTCTGACACGCATTCCCCTTTTACAGATCTGAACTCATCCGGGATTTTGAGTTTTTTGTATGCACATCTTAGTTTTTCTTCAAATTCAATCTTTTTATCCGGGTAATCCCTGTAGTCATATTGACGAGAACCAACTTCAAGTCTTTCGTTTACAAGCGGCGACTGCATCACATTCTGCTGTAATTTGTATAGTCCGTAAGATTGACCAAGCAATCCAAAGTAACCACCCCCATAGTAGATATTGTTGTGAGAATTAAAATAATAATCGGCTGGAAATTGCAGCTGTGTTTGACTTATAAAATACTGAAAAAAGTAGTTCGCCTTGCCTTCGTAACCACCGACTTCAGAAACAATGTTATTTCTGAATGTAAAATACGGTCCGATACTACCGGATATTGAATTTCTATAGCTATATACAGCCCGTTCAACCTGATAGATTATGTTATCATAAACCTCAACTGGAATTCCGGCCTTAGATCCGCGCTCCTTATCCGGCACTCTTTCAGCATTAAGAAATATTCCAAACCTGCATTTTTCAATAATGTTCTCATAAACTTTATTGCCGCTTTTATCTGAAATTGAATTTGTATCCGGAGCAAAAGCCAAACCAAAATTTGATGTGTTGCTGTTATGACAGGATTTTATTAAATTACGTCTGAAAATATTATTACGCCAGTACTGACCTTCCAGGTACTTGCCTTCGTTAGCAGGCCAGGAAAACACACCCGTTCCTGAACCAGCGTTAACACAGATATTATCCTCAACTATTCCATCAGACACCGCTTGTAAGCCAAAACAATGCGCATCAAGGTTCTTGTTATCCGCCCTTATTCCGATGTCATGAACATAATTCCCCTTGATTAAAAATCTAGTCACACCAATTAATTTTGGGTTCTGATCGACATTAAAATACACGCCGTTCCCGACGCAACTGATCTCCGAATCAATAATATTTATATTCCTGCACCCGTTCCATATCTCGATTGGCGCAAATCTTTGAATGCCATACGCAAACTTCATTCCCTTCCATGTTATATCTGACAGCAAACGCAGATCGGACGATTGAATAGGAGAAAAATACGTCAGATTCAGGAATTCAACATGCCTAACTTCCTTGGCACTATTAAAAAATGCATATCCCCAGCCTGGGAACGATACTCGGCCTATCGGACTACCGCTATCGCTCATGTGAACATAAAGTCTGTTTTGGTACGGATCATGTGATTTATTTAGATCAATAAAAAAACTCCCTGGATTTGCTCCTGCTGAATCAATATTCATTGCCCTGCCAAGCACCTTGTGATGGAATTTAAAACTCTTTCCAATATCCTCAAAAACATAATCAGCACCGTAAATGTATGTCGTATTTAATATGCTCCAGAGCCCCCCACCTTCATTAACCCAGCGGGCATAACCATTATCAATAATTCTTGCCGCCCCCCAGATTACACCGTTACTTCCAGGGTAATCTGCTCTAAAGACGACTCTCTCAAACGGGCCCGCACCGGATTTAATAAACTCGTAGCTTAGGCCATGCTCCTTACCGGCTTCGAAATCGTGCAAATGCTGGCCTGTAATAAAAACTGTGTCACCCGCTTCAATCTTGTTAAGATTTTTTGAAAGCTCGTCAATTCCAGACCATGCATTTACGTAGCTTTCCCCGCTTCCGTTTCCATATTTGCCCTGCTCTGATTTTGGGCGAACGTACCAGGCCCTGCCGATTGTAATATTGTTATATTGGAATGAATCAATTACGCCATGATTTACACTGATCTTCATCATAATTTCTGGCGCATTAATCATTGGAATGCTGCCAAACCTGAAAAAAACAGGAACATCCTTTTCCTGGCTCCAGCTCTTTCCGTCTTTAGAAAATGAAATCATAACCGATTGAATTTCATTCAAAGAAATCCCATGCGATAGGTCATAATACCAGTCAGTCACAAGATGATTTGTCTCCGCAAGCCACTCGGATAGCACATGAAGGTTCTTGACTTCACCCGCTCCCGGACGCGGAGCAAGATTAACCTTTTCTGAGCAGTTATTTTCAATGCCGTCTATTTTTGATTCAACGGTGTTTTCAACTAGCTGGGTTGCCCTCAAGCACGACTCTTCAGCTACATGCATTCGTTTTTCATAATTTTCCTTGTGCTTGCTTAATGAAAACAATTCGTCCTTAATCTTTTCGATTTCATATTTAATGTTTTCCAATCTCGTTTGCTTTTCGCGCTCTTTAAGACATGCTTTAAGATTCAAAAGACAGCGCAGCTTGCTCTTTAGGTATTTTGCGTTTTTTACCTCAGTTTCAACGGTCCATCTTTCTTTTAGAGCCATTTGATATTCTGAGTTTTTCCACTCTATTATCCTTGCATAGGTTTCGACTTCGATTTTTGATGTATAAAAGTCATTGCAAACAACATTGTTTGTTGCAGCTTGCGCCACCACACTAAAAAGCGCACACATAATTCCAATGGTACAAACGGACGTTTTTAGCATTATCAGAACCCCTATATATAAAAGTATTATATAATAGACTAAATTAGTCAAGCATGACGTTCTTGCTTGCGGGGGCCACTCGATGGCGGGGCGGAACTCGAACCGAAACCGCCAAGATATTGTATTTATAGGTTTAAGGTTATTACTAGCGAGCCACCCTATGTGTTAGCTAAATGTTGCAAATATCAAATTGACCTTATTAAAGCCTCTTCACATTCTTTAATTTGGAGCAGACCTTCGGGCTTTTCATCAGTGGCTAAAAAGTTCCACGCCGGGTCAAGTTCATAAAGAACAAACCCCAGATAAATACTTTTTGATACAGCTAAAAAATCATGAATATTTTCTTTTAATACACGCCTCTTAAGAATCGAAGCATGAAATATATTAATACCAAGCCCTTTGTCCTTAACCTCAATAACACCACCATGAACAAGCGCCATGTTGCCTGATTTAGCATACATTTTTATGTATTTTTTAGTAGGAACAGCAAAAGTAAAATAAAACCCGGGTGTAAGTTCATTCAAGACCGCTTCAAAATTAGAATGAGGAACATAGTCAACATTTGCGAGATTTTCGTTCTCTTTATATAAGGGACACGGAAATTTGACATTTTTTAAGAATTTATCAAATTCAAGTCTGATACTAATATTCCGGGTTCCATTAATTTCAATTTTTTTAAGTGGCC
>CAZQUK010000182.1:0-7344 GCA_964596435.1 uncultured Oligoflexia bacterium | reverse complement strand
TTTTAATTTTTAATTTTCTGTGTGGAGTTTTTAGGTTCCACATACCAGGGTTTGATGGAGAGTTTTTACGGAGTCTTAAGTTTTTAAATTCACATGCAGATGCATTAAGTTTTGTTTAGTGCCGCGCCCTGCGGGTATGGTGGCTGCGGTTCGGATGTGCGGTACAGGCTCATTTGTGGTTTATTTCTGTTGTGCCAAAATCCACTGGGATACTTCAAATAATGAATCGCCAGTAAAATCAGAAAGCCCTTCGGTTAGGTTTTTTTCAGATTCTCGGCCAACACCCGTTCTGACCAAGCAGGTGCCCTTGCATGCAGCAGCTTTGCCAGCTTTTAGGTCCTTTAGGTTGTCGCCAACCATATAAGACTCATTAATGTTAATGCCTAAATCTTGTGCAGCATTTAATAGTAAAGCGGGCCTTGGTTTTCTGCACAAACAAGCATCGTCCGGATGGTGTGGGCAGAAATAAAACGCGGTGATTTTGACTCCAAATTCTTTTAGAATTTCGCTCATTCTAGTGTGAATGTTTTCTAGCGTTTTTAATTTAATTTTCCCGCGTCCGATGCCCGATTGATTTGAAACAACAATTAATGAAAACCCATGGCTTTGAAGATTAAAAAGCGCAGCTCCTACTTTTGGAAAAAGTTTAATTTTTTCTGGGTCGTCCAAATAACCAGGGTCAACATTAATGGTGCCATCTCTATCAAGAAAAATAGCTTTGCCAAAACCCCGAAGCTTTTTTTCCCATGCCCAAGCAGACTTTATGATGTCATTCAAAGAAAATTGAGTCTTAAACCCAATCTCTTTTTTTGCATGCGTTGACGCAGCTACAAGTCTTGGCGGGTCGCCGGGCCTTTTGGATTTTTCGCTATAAGCAATTTTTTTTCCAATAACTTTTTCACAGGCAGTAATGATTTCTTTAACAGAATAACCGCTAGAGCTTCCAAGGTTGAAGGCTTCAAAAATTCCTGGGTTGCCTTCTCTGGCGTCCCGCGCACACAGGCGCTCCATCGCAAATGTGTGTGCCATCGCAAGATCGCTTACGTGAACGTAATCCCTAATGCAGGTTCCATCAGGTGTTGGGTAGTCTGTTCCAAAAACCGACAAAGGCGTACCATCAAGAACTGATTTTAAAATATTTGGAATGAGGTGTGATTCTTCGTTGTGCCATTCGCCTGTTCGCAGTTTGTGTTCGGCTCCAGCAGCATTAAAATATCGAAGAGCAATTGCGTGAAGACCTTGGGTTTTTGAAAACTCCTCTAAAATTTTTTCAACCTTAAGTTTGGTTTCACCATATGGATTAATTGGTTTTTTTTCTAAACTTTCATCCATCGGTTTATTGCCAGGGTTGCCAAAAACGGCACAGGTTGAAGAAAAAATAAAACGCTTAACTCCAAATTCTAATAATGTTTCAAGAAAAACCCTGGTTTGATTAACATTATTTTCTTCGTACTTTTCTGGATACTGGGTGCTTTCGCCAACTAGGGCAAAAGCTGCAAAATGCATTACACAATCAAAAGAATTGGATTTTAGAATTTTTTTTAAGTTCTCCCTGTTTCCAATATCGGTTTTATAAAACCCATTGGACAGGACAAGCTGCCTGTGGCCACGCGAAAGATTATCTATTGTGAAAACACGGTGACCAAGGTCTATGAGCCACGCTGTTGTAGCGCCTCCAACGTAACCCGCGCCTCCTGTGACTAGTACATTTGCCATTATTTATTATTCTTAGCATAGGAAAGCCCGGTAGGGATAAAGAAACCTCTTTGTTTTCTAATTTTATAAAGTTATGTTAGTTCCCATATATGATGAAACACCTAAAGCCGCTTATGCGCCTAAAACCATTTGTTCGACCATACTTGTGGTTAATCCTTATTAGTGTTTCTCTGGCTATACCGCTTGCAGCACTTCGCCTAAGTCCTGCTCCTTTTGTCAAGTATCTGGTTGATGATCTGCTGGTTAACAAGCAGGCGGGTCGGCTTATTTTGTTTCCTATTTTTATAATCCTGCTTTATGTCGTAAATTTCGTGATTCGTTTTATCCATTATTATGCACTTAGGGTTGTTGTTGCGCGGGTTAACCAAAGAGTAAAAAACAAACTTTTTGACCATGTTTTGGGGCTTTCTTCAGATTATTTTACTTCAAACAGCATTGGAACGCTGATTTCAAGAGTTGGTGCAGATCCACAATACATTGATTCCGGGCTGGCTTCACTTAATGTTTTAATCAGGGAGCCTATGACTTTTATTTTTCTTTTAAGTTATGCGGCCTATTTAAACTGGAAGCTTACAATTATATCTGTTTTTACATTGCCCTTGCTAATTTGGTTGTTTTCGGCCGCGGGTAAAAACCTAAAACGCTATATTGGCAAGATGGCAGAAGAAAATGCAAAGCTCTTTTCGCAACTTCAAGAAAGTCTTTCTGGGATTAGAATAGTTAAAAGTTTTGGTCTTGAAAAATATGCGCGTAAAAAATTTCGTGAAAGAAGTGAGGGTTTTACGGGTTTTTTATTAAAAACGGCAATCTTGGAAGAAGCAGCGCACCCAACGGTTGAACTTTTTACGTCTTTTGCCATTGCGGCCGTGATTTTTTATGGCGGGTCACAGGTTATTTCGGGCACCATGACATCGGGTGATCTTTTGGCTTTTTTTACGGCCTTCGCGCTTTGTTTAGATAGAGTTCGCACATTAAACGATGTGAACCTAAAGTTGCATCAGGCAGCGGCAGCTTGTGAGAGGATCTTTGAGGTTTTTGACTGGCAGCCCAGAATGTATGTTGCAAAAAACCCAAAAAGTATTAGCTCCTTTGAGCGCGAAATTCGGTTTGATAATGTGGTTTTTGCGTATCCGGATGATCCCGAAAAACGGATTCTAAATCAAATCTCATTTGACGTTAAAAGGGGCCAGTCGCTAGCAATTGTTGGAAAAAGCGGATCTGGTAAAACATCGCTTGTTAACCTTCTACCAAGAATTTTTGACGTAAACTTCGGCCGTATTCTTATTGATGGAACGGATATTAAGGAATTTAATCTGGCTGAGTTAAGAAAAACAATAGCCGTGGTGAGTCAAGATGTATTTCTTTTTAACGATACCATTCAGGAAAATATTCGTTGCGGACGCCTTGATGCAAGTAAAGAGGAAATTATTGAGGCCGCTAAAAAGGCCTACGCTTTAGAGTTTATTGAGGCCTCTCCTCAGGGTTTTAATACGGTAATTGGCGATAGAGGACAAAAGCTGTCTGGTGGCGAGCGCCAAAGGTTATCTATTGCGCGGGCTTTTTTAAAGGAAGCGCCGATTCTAATACTCGATGAGGCCACATCTAGCCTTGATACAGCTTCTGAGCGGGCCGTGCAAAAAGCCTTAGAGGATCTTATGGCTAACAGAACTACACTTGTCATTGCGCACAGACTTTCAACAATACAAAATGCAGACAGAATTATTGTTATGAGGGAGGGAAAGGTTGTTGAGACAGGTAGTCACCAAGAACTTTTAGGAAGTGAGGGTGAATATTATCGCCTGCACTGTTTGTCAGGATCTATTTAAAAACAAATAGTATTTTTCTAACACTTATATTAGAGCTTGTGTTAACTTTATTGGCTTAGACACAAAAGGAAAGTAAGCAGATATGTCTGAAACACCCGCAAATCTTGAAAGTATTTCTGAACTCGTTTCGCTTTGTAAAAGGCGTGGTTTTGTTTTTCCATCAAGTGAAATTTATGGCGGGATTAATGCGTGTTGGGATTATGGACCGCTTGGAATAGAGCTTAAAAGAAACATAAAAAATCTTTGGTGGGAAGAAATGACGGGCCGGGATGATGTTGAGGGAATTGATGCTGCAATTTTAATGCATCCAAAGGTTTGGGAAGCCTCGGGGCACGTAACAAATTTTTCGGACCCGCTTGTAGATTGTAAATCATGCAAAAACAGGTTCCGTGCTGATGAGATTGACGCCGCAAAACTGCAAGCTAATGAGTGCCCTGATTGCGGCGGAAAACTAACCGATCAGCGCAATTTTAATTTAATGTTTAAAACTTTTATGGGCCCAGTAGAAGATAGCGCTTCTCAAATATATTTACGGCCAGAAACCGCGCAAGGGAGCTATGTTAATTTTCTTAATGTTCAGCAGTCGTGCCGTAAAAAAATTCCTTTTGGGATTGCACAAATTGGAAAGGCTTACAGAAACGAAATTACACCCGGTAATTTTATTTTTAGAACACGCGAATTTGAGCAGATGGAAATGCAATTTTTTGTTGAGCCCGGTACGGACGAAAAATGGTTTGAAGAATGGAAACAGCGTCGCATAGATTGGGTGCGGTCAATTGGTTTCAGGCAAGAAAAGCTTAGATTCACTGAGCATCCGCCCGATAAACTTGCGCATTATGCAAAAGCTGCTTTTGATATTGAGTACGAATTTCCCTTTGGTTGGGCCGAACTTGAGGGGGTGCACAACCGCACAGATTATGACCTTAAGCAACATCAAAAAATGAGTGGAAAAAAGCTTGAGTATTTTGACGAAAAAACAAAAGAGCGTTTTGTCCCCTATGTTGTTGAAACTGCAGCAGGTTGTGACAGGCTTTGTTTGGTGGCGCTTGTTGACGCTTATCGTAAGGATCAGGAACGGGTTTGGCTCAAGATGCATCCAAAATTAAGTCCCTACAAAGTTGCAATTTTTCCTTTAATGAAGAAGCCAGAGCTTTTAGAATATTCTAATCGAGTTTTTTTAGACATAAAACAAAGATTTCGTGCTTTGACCGATGATGCTGGATCAATTGGAAAGCGCTATCGGCGACAGGACGAAATCGGAACCCCGTTAGGAGTAACAATAGATTATGAAACGATCACAAATGGCACAGTCACAATCAGGAACAGGGACACGATGGAACAAGAAAGGATCGGCTCAGACCGCATCCTCGAGGTCATCGAAGAAAAGTTCAAAAACTGGAATAATAATTAAAGGGAAGGAAGCAATAGTGGCAAAAGCATCAAAGAATAAATTTGTTTATATTTTTGGAAATAAAAAAGCAGACGGACATGAGAGCCAAAAAGAATTACTGGGCGGAAAAGGTGCAAACCTTCACGGAATGACAAGGTTGGGTTTACCCGTACCTCCTGGGTTCACAATTTCAACGGAAGTTTGTCATTATTTTTATTCAAACGGTCAAAAATATCCCAAGGCTCTAGAGGCACAAGTTAAGCAAGGTGTTTCAGTGGTTGAAAAAATTATGGGTAAAAAGTTTGGCTCAAATAAAAAGCCTCTTTTGGTTTCTGTTAGATCCGGAGCCCCTGCTTCAATGCCAGGAATGATGGACACAGTGCTGAATCTTGGTCTTAACGATGAAACAATTAATGGCTTAATTAAAGAGTCAGGCGATGAACGCTTTTGTTACGACAGCTACAGGCGCTTAATAAATATGTACGGAAACGTAGTTCTTGGTGTTGACCACGAAAACTTTGAGCATGTTCTTGAAAAAAAGAAATCAGAGTGTGGTGCAAAATATGATACTGAACTTACAGCCGAAGACTGGAAAGATGTTGTTGAAAAATATAAGGGCCTAATCAGCTCAAGAGGGAAGGAATTTCCACAAGACCCATGGGAACAATTATGGGGTGCTGTTGGTGCAGTGTTTGGTTCGTGGGAAAATCAAAGAGCCGTTACTTATAGAAAATTGAACGACATTCCTGCGCATTGGGGAACCGCTGTAAACGTACAAACAATGGTGTTTGGTAATATGGGTAGCGACTGCGCAACTGGCGTTGCCTTTACTCGCGACCCTTCAACCGGCCTTAATAAATTCTTTGGTGAGTTTCTTGTAAACGCACAAGGGGAAGATGTTGTTGCTGGGATTAGAACCCCGATGCCAATTAACGAAGCATCAAGACGTTCTGATGATGGCGACACTTTAGAGTCCTTAATGCCAAAATGTTACAAAGAGCTTGTTGTTTGTTACAAAAAACTCGAAAAACATTTTCGCGAAATGCAGGATCTTGAGTTTACGATAGAACATGACAAACTTTTCATGCTTCAAACAAGAACTGGTAAACGCACGGCCGCATCAGCTGTAAAAATTGCAGTTGATATGGTTAAAGAGGGCCTTATTACAAAAGAAGAAGCGATAATGAGGATTAAGCCCGAGCAGGTTGATCAGCTCTTGCATAACCGTATTGATCCTGATGCAGAAAAAAATATTATTGGAAAAGGTTTGGCCGCATCTCCAGGTGCCGCAGCAGGACAGATTGTTTTTGACCCAGATACGGCTCAAAATTGGGTGGAAGAACACAAACGCAAAGTAATTCTTGTTAGAATTGAAACCTCACCGGAAGATATTCACGGGATGCATGCTGCTGAAGGAATTTTAACCGCACGAGGCGGTATGACATCGCATGCAGCAGTTGTTGCTCGTGGTATGGGAAAATGTTGTGTAGCCGGTTGTGGTGAGCTTAAGGTTAACTATTCTACAAAGGAAATGACCCTTGGTGGTCACACACTTAAAGAAGGTGATCAACTTACGCTTGACGGCACAAAGGGTGAAGTTATTTTAGGCAGCGTTCCAACTATTCCACCAAAGATGGAAGCAGAATTTGGAACACTAATGAGCTGGGTTGATAGCGCCAGAGTGCTTGGTGTAAGAACCAATGCAGATACACCACTGGATGCAAAAGTTGCACGCGAGTTTGGTGCCGAAGGTATTGGCCTTTGCAGAACAGAGCATATGTTTTTTGATCCAGAAAGGATCGACGTTGTTCGCGAAATGATTATGGCTGAAACTTTAGAGGGCAGAGAGAGGGCACTTAAGAGAATTCTTCCAATGCAAAAAGAAGACTTTCTTGGAATTTTCAAAGCCATGAATGGACTACCTGTTACCATTCGCCTATTGGATCCCCCACTGCATGAATTTGTTCCACACAGCGACGCTGAGTTAAGAACACTTTCAGAAAAAATTGGTGTTTCTTTTGAAAAGTTTAAGCAAAAGGCGGAATCTTTGCATGAATTCAACCCAATGCTTGGACACAGAGGGTGTCGTTTGGGAATCAGCTTTCCTGAAATTTATAAAACACAAGTTAGAGCCATCATGGAGGCGGCTTGTGAGGCACAATTAGACGGCGTTAAAGCAATTCCAGAAATTATGATCCCGCTTGTAGCGCACGTTCAGGAGTTAAGAATTATTCGTAAATACTCTGAAGAAGTAATTAAAGAAGTATTCAGTGAATTTAAGGATAAAAACGGAGGAAAGGCCATTAAGGTTTCTTATAAAATTGGTACAATGATTGAACTGCCACGTGCGGCTTTAACGGCAGATGAAATTGCTGAAGAGGCAGAATTTTTCAGCTTTGGTACAAACGATTT
>CAZQUK010000181.1:0-7406 GCA_964596435.1 uncultured Oligoflexia bacterium | reverse complement strand
GTGTTACAACATCACGAAAGGCGCGATGGCTCAGGGTTCCCCCAGAGCCTTGGTGCGGGAAGTATTAACAGGGTTTCAGAAATTATTGGTATAAGTAACGAATTTACAACACTACTGCAACAGCGACTAAATAACAGAAATATGGATGTTATCAATACGATGATAAAAAACATTTACCCTGGGTTTTCTGAGCATATCATTTCCGCATTTGAGAATATTTTCTTTTTTCCGGACTTTCCTTTAATTGTAAATTAGAAGAAGCGCAGTTTTATTAGCCGATTTCATCCATGTGGCCCGCAATCTTCTTTTTCATTTTTGCTTCTTTTATTGTTTGTCAAAGTAGTCTTTGATTAATGATAAAGATTCTATGAGGTCTTCTTTTTCTAAAGCCCCAAAACTTATTCTTAAGTGATTTTGTGCGGCTTTTCCAAAAGTTTCACAAGGGATTGTAACAACCCCCTTTTTTTCTAGAAGTGATTTTGCGGTTTCATAGGGTGTATATTTATTATCTAATCTAACACAGGCAAAAAGTGCGCCATCAGGTTCTAGCCATTTGATGGCAGAAATATCTTTAAGCCCGTTAAATAAAAGTTGTTTTCTTGTATTTAAACTATCTAAACAGTCTTTTGAAGGATGTGCATTCTTTTTTAATAAATCAATAGCAATAATTTGACCCGCATGTGATGCGCAAATTACTGAAGTATCTTGAATTTTAAGTATTTGATGTATTATTTCTTTTTTTGCTGCTACATAACCAATTCTCCAGCCCATAATTCCAAGAGTTTTTGATAAGCTTCCAATTGTTATTACATTATCATTAAAAAGAACTGCTGGCAAAAAGTGTGGTGAGTTATAAATAAAATCACAGTAAACTTCGTCACTGATTAAAAAAATATTATTTTGAACACATAAGTTACAAAGTTTGATTAATTCATTCTTTTTTATAACGGCCCCAGTTGGATTTCCAGGATTTACAATTGTTATAGCTTTCGTTTTGCGGGTTATGGCTCTTTTTACGGCATCTAAATCTATTTCCCAGTGGTCGCTCTCAATCATTGGGACATCCACTTTTTTACGAGAATATAATTCAAGCGCCATGGCATGATTGAAATAATATGGTGATATTAAAATTACCTCGTCGCCAGGATCAGTTACCGCTAAAATTGAAATAAAATAAGCATGATTGGCACCCGAAGTAATAATTATTTCATTTTTTGTATTATATGTGTTTGCTAAATAATTTTCAGAGATAAGCTTGCGTAATTCTAGAAGCCCATTGTCCTGACAATATGAATGAATATTATTTTCTTTAGGGAGTTTTTTAAGACTGTCAATAACGTCAAAGCCTGGATTAATATTTGGTATGGCCTGTCCAAGATTAAATATTCTTTTACCACGCTCAGATAATGAGCTGGCTATTTCGTTCATTTCAACAATTATTGGATAGTTTACCTTAGAGACCGTTTTCATTATAACACCGTTATTTTAACATAGTACTGGCATGGGCTTAAATAGCGCAACCCTTTATAAGTACTTAGTGCTTTTTCATGTATAAGTCTTTTCACCCCAAAGGTGCCGCATTTCGATAAAACCCGCTTCAATAAACTTCTTTGACCACCAATTGTAGGACCTGAGCGTCCTTCTGTATACATTCTTTAATATCAGAATATTCTTTGTAGACAGACGAATAAGTTGACTTACTATCCACATATTTTTTAAAATAATTGTCATCAATTTTTATCATATCTATCTCATTTAGAATGTATTATTGTTGTATAATATTTATTTTAATTTACAACAATCAGGTATTTTTTTGAGGAATTACAATGTCGCAAAGTACTCCCATTAAAAGGTTAGGTTTTTTGGAACAAATCCTCAGTCTTGATACAAGATTTTGGGTAGTTAATGTAATGGAGCTTTTTGAGCGTCTGGCCTATTATGGCGTTAGGGCCGTCATTGCAATTTATATGGTATTGCCGAAAGAGTTAGGTGGACCAGAATTAACACACATTGAAAAGGGAACAATCTTTCTTTGGTGGGCGGGCCTACAATCAATTTTGCCAATGTTTACTGGTGGGTATGCAGATCGTTATGGGCACAAAAAAACAATTGTAGTGGCAATAATCATAAAAGTTATTGGCTATATTATGATGGCTCAATTTATGAGTTTCTGGGGTTTTTTTACGGGCTGTATGTTTCTTGCGACAGGAACGGCAATTTTTAAACCTGGCGTTCAGGGCACTCTTGCAACAACACTAAAGGGTGCTAACGCTTCAATGGGATGGGGGTTGTTTTACCAGCTAGTTAACATTGGCGGGTTTCTTGGCCCGGTGCTTGCTGGTGTTTTAAGAATATTAGATTGGAAATATGTTTTTTATTCTTGTGCAATTATTGTTACCATTAATTTTTTATGGTTACCCTTTTACAAGGATCCATCAAAAGAATTTAAATTTGATAAAAGCATGGAGGATTTTTTAAAAGTATTTTTTACTTCTGTTTTGGGCATATTTAAGCCAAGGGTGTTTTTCTTTTGTCTTGCCTTTTCTGGCTTTTGGTTAATGTTTAATCAGGTTTTTGATTTATTGCCCAACATGATTGATGATTGGGTTGATTCTTCGGCAATTATTGGAATAATTGGGAATGCATTTGCAACACCCACCATACCTATCTGCCTTGCAGTAATACTTGCTTTATTATTTGGAGGCTTGTGTGCCGCAATCATATTTTTAGCCTTACGTCCAGACCGAAGGCACATTTCTGAGGTTTCCTGGCCGGCTTATATAATTGTTTTTTTAGTTATTAACGGGGTCGTTTATTTACCTATTCAATTTCTAAATTTTAGCGGGGGGCTAGCATTTTTTCTAACACTGGCACCGTCCCTGTTTTTAACAATTATTTTTAAATCAATCAGAACTTCAACAAAATGGCTCTCAATATTTGTCTTTCCTGTTGGCGCGGTGGGTTCGTATATATATTTAAAAAATATTTTCTTATCAAATTCCGAACAATTAATTAGAATGTCTGAGGCCGGACAGCAAATAAACCCTGAGTGGCTAATAAATTTAAATCCAGGTTTAATTGTTTTTACAATGGTCTTTTTTGGTTATTTAACTTCTTTTTTCAGACCCATGACAGCCATACTTTTGGGTATGCTAATAGCAACACTTGGTTCAATTGTTGCCGGAACAGCTGTTGTCGGTTGGATTTGTATTGCTGGAATTGCAGTTTTTTCAATTGGTGAAATGCTGTCTTCTCCTAAAATGCTCGAATATCTGGCTTCTCTTGCGCCGCCAGAACAAAAAGGCCTTTTTATGGGTTATTCAAATATACCGGTGGCCATTGGTTGGATGGCGGGATCTGTTTTTGCTGGCAACAGATATGAAGCCGCGGGCGACAAAGTTAACCTTGCTAAACAACATCTTGAAAATGTACTTGGTGTAAGCAGAGAACTAATCGATGGTCTTCAAAAGTCTGAAGTTATTCCAACATTGGCTTCAAAATTAAATATTAGTGCACTTGAGGTGCAAAAGTTACTTTATAATACTTATCATCCAGAAAAAATTTGGTTTGATATTGGAATAATTGGGTTGGTTTCAATAATCTGCATGCTTATCTACGATAGGGTTATTAATTATATTGAAAAAAAAGCACTTAAAACAAAATAACTGAATGTTCTCGATAAATTACAATCCGTAACTACTCAGCTTTATTGGGGTTGCCCCCTGAGTCGCTATAACTAAGCGTTATGTTAGAATTATATCCTGATGGCGCCATACCCAACTAAATTAATCATATATTGACGCATCGCCCCCGCGCGTGATATAGATATTAAGATTTTGAAGAAAAAGGAATGAGCAAATGGCAATAAATAATCTTTGCATGAAGAACTTATTTTTAAGTTTGATAATTTTAATTGGAGCCGCAAGTAATTGTATTTTGGCTTTTGCGGAGGAGTCAAAATTTCAGCTTCAATTAAACCAACAAGGCATTGATCAAAAAAAAGTAGAGCAAATAAAACAATTTATACTTGAAGTTGAAAACCTTCTCCCGCAAAAAATGAAGGATGTAATTAACAGAAAGATTACGGTTTCTTTTGACTTAGAAGATAACAGAAAAGAACTCTCACTTCCGCTTTGTGAAAAAATCGATGGCGACATATCGGATATTTCAGAAAATCATTATGGCCGTCTGCCCTGGTATTCAATTTTAACGCCGAACAATTTAGATAAAATTTCGTTAAATGAACTTTTTATACAAGAAATAATTCGAGGCGCGAATGGAACCCGGACATATAATTGTAAACATAAAACGATGTATAAATTGGCCCAGGCTTCTTTGATACACGAGGTTTCACATATTTATGACCTTTCAGACACCCTTACGCCTGAACAAAAGAAAACCAAAATGTTTTGTGTGCGCAACAGGGATAAAATAACTAGGGCAAAAATTAAGGCAAGAAGAGAATATAATAAAAAATACAAAATATGTGAAGAAATTAAAGATTTAGATTATGCCGTTTCAACAAGAAGGAATTTTCGTAATCTTTTTAATTGGTCAATTCAGGGATTGTTATATATTAAGGGCACCGTACAAAAAAACACAATATCAAATAGAATTCCTGATGTTTATGAATTTGAGGCACCTGCCGAGAGTTTTGCAGTAAATATGGAATATTTTATTTTGGATTCAGAATACGCGTGCCGACTTCCTGCAAGAAATCAATTTTTGGAGGAACATTTTAAGCAATCTTTTGAAAAAGATAGAGTTTGTGCAATGAACTCAAAAATATTTTTGAATTCACAAAATTTCTTCGAAAATTTTGATCACATTGTTGATCTTGATCCAAAGAGAATTTATCAAATTCATTATCTTTTTGCATCAAAAGGGGACACGGTTATAAGTCGATGGGGGCACGCAATGTACCGGTTTATTTTATGTGCTCCGACGCGAAAAAACGTGGGCCCTGAGTGTCTAGATGATATTGAACACCATGTAGTGTTAAGCTACAGGGCAAATGTTGGTGATTTAGCAATTAATAAGCTCAAGGGCCTTATGGGAGGATACCCATCTTACGGCTTTTTATTCAGATTTCTTGATATTCAAGAAGAATACAACAAAACAGAATTAAGGGACCTCATTAGTCTTCCACTAAAAATATCAGAAAACCAAAAACAACTTTTTATTTACCAAACACTTGAAAGGTATTGGAACTATTTGGGTACATACTATTTTCTAAGCAACAACTGTGCTACTGAGGCCCAACATGTATTAAAGGGTGTTGTTGGCGATTATGAAGTTCAAAAAATAGACCCCATGACCCCGCTTGGACTGTTTGATGACTTAGATAAAATTAATCTTATTGATGTTGACTTGCTTCAAAATGAAAAACTGGCCCAAAAAAATGGTTATTTTTGGGCTTCTAACAGAAACCTTATGGATTACAGCTTTAGTATTATTGCCACCGTTGACGATACTTATGATGAAGTTGAAGAGTTTATGGAAACCACCGCACAAGAAAGAAAAGACTTTTATGATATGCTTGTGAAGGCTAATCCAGAGAAAAAAGGAAAGATTGCAGCAGCATTTTATGTGATTGAAGATTTTGTTTTCTTACGACTTGCAAATAAAATAAAGGATGAATTATTAGAAACTTATATAGAAATTAGTGAAAAAGTTGAGGATCAAAATAGTGGTTCAAATAATGTATCAACACTAAGCTCTTTGGAAGAGGTCATAGTTAAACTAGGTGGCTTGTATTCGAGTGATATCATATTAGATAAGGGCTATGGGGTTCCTTTAAGTATTGAGCGTAACCCTGAAGTTTGGGAAAAAGTTCTAAAGTTTCGATCTGTTCTGGGAACACCAGAAGATTTTAGTGATTTATTAGTAGGACTTGTTAAGCAGGAAATTCCTGAAAAAAATGGAATTGTTAATAACCGAAAATATTTTCATAAAGAATTTTTATTAAGTATATCGCAATAAAAATAGTTGACGCAACGGGTTAATTATTTTATAAGCATATAGATCATAAATTTAAAAAGGAGGATATGAAATGAAAAAAATCAGAAACACATTTGTTGCTTTGGTACTTGCCTTGGCAATGACCTGTACATTTACGCCTAAAAAAGCTGGAGCGGTTTCAGACTTTTTGTTGGTGCTAGGTCTAACATCTGTTGCTTGTTTGGCAACAACTGTTCTCAATACATTTTTAGGAACAGTCCAAGCTACTTTTGATAAAAAAGAAATTATTGAAAGAGCCGACAATGAGCTCAGTTTGTTTATTGCAAGCGATGGCGAACAGCGTGGAGCTTTTTTAGATAACGTTTTACTTGGTGCAAGGTCACTTCTCCAGGAAAAAGGGTTTGAAGATTTAGCTCAAGACATGAGCGATCTTGAATTAGCAAAAGCAGTTGTTCTGAATAATGCTGTTGCAAACGGCACGTTATAAGAAGATCTAAATATAAATTTTATATATTTATAAAAAGCAAAGTGAACTCGTAAAGAGTTTGCTTTGCTTTTTTATTTTAAATATTCTACTGTGATTGCGTTCAGGTCTTAAATTTAAGTCTGCCTGGAAAGAAAGCAAGCTGGTGGTTTAAGATTTGTGCTCAGATACTTTGCTTAGTAATATTCCTTCTGTTTTAACAAGTTCCAGTTCTTATAGTCTTAATGATACTCATCAAAATCATCGCGCTCAGGGTCACGCGGATTTGCGTCTGTTGAATCAGAATTTTCAAAGCGACTTTCGTTTCCATCTGACTCATCAAAAGCTGTTCTTTTTGAGTCGCGTTTTTCAAAAAAGTACGGGCCATCAAAATTCATTCCAGAAATAAGTGAAGGGATATTTCCGTCTCTACCGTCTTCTACATTATCAAGCGGTTCGTCTGTTTCTGCCACTACTGAGCCTTTTGAATCCATTATTTTTTTTAAGGTTAAATTAGTAATGCGGTTATCATCAGCAACTCTTTCAAGAGCCTTTTTTGGGGATATTCCCTTTTTTTCAACTAATTCTAGCGCAAGAGTAAGAGCAAGACCCAGATTTTCAAGCGCCAGGCGGCTTTTTGAATCTTTAAAATTCAAGGTTTTATTCATTACACTTGGTGTAAAAATAAGGGGTTTGTTTGAATTTAACGTTAGCAAAAAGAATGTTCTGATTACATTAAGCTTAAATTTGCTTCTGATTTTTGGAATTGCGCCAACTAATTCATATAGCGCTGTCATTTCTTTTTTGTTGTACAGATAAATGTGATCTAGAAGTTTGCCAATCTGTGAATTATTCATATTTAAGCGGCTTTTTGTAATGCTTAAAATAGTTTGCTGATGCTGCAATTTTCGTGTTTCTGCTTTTTTCATGGACTCGCGTCTAATTACGCGTTCAGTTGTTTTACCTTTTTGAGTATTTTTTA
>CAZQUK010000180.1:0-7426 GCA_964596435.1 uncultured Oligoflexia bacterium | reverse complement strand
TTCATAAACATCTTATAAGACTTAAAACAAAATTTTACTACTATAAGCACTTCTGTGTGCCTTATATGTCCATAAAACCCCATTTAAGCACGTTTGCGACCAATAAGGAGGCCACTCACTCCCACAAAGAACGCTAATGGTGGCCACCAGTCACAAACCAAAAAAAACATTTAAAATAAAAAATGCCCCCTGATAAAAATCAGGAGGCAAATTAAAGAGAGAGAGAGAGAGGAGCAGTGAGAGATGATGTACCTAACTAAAGTCTTTTTAATCAAGCAATCGAGTTCCCCTAATGCATGTTGAGTGCCAAAACTCAAACCTGTCACAGAAAAAAAAACATAAACAAACATCACATACAACGTTTTGTTTTTATTGGGTATTTTATAAAATCTCCAATAAAAGAAGCAACATAAAAATCTTCGATAAATTTTGGGTACCAAATATTCAAATCAAAAAAACAAATATTGTCATACAATTGTTCAGTTCTTGAGCAGAGTCAAATTGACACCTTCATAAGGCTTTGCAAAAATATAATTAAATATAGAAAGTTTTAATAATGCCCAAAAAGAATAGCACCAAAAGCACAAAACACACTAAGGGTCAGGCCTCAATATTTGTAGGCATGATGATGCTAACCTTCATTCTGCTTTTAATGTTTGTTGTAAACACAGGCATGCTTGTTAATGCAAAAATAAACCTTCAAAATGCTGCCGATCTTGCAGCCTACGCAGGTGCGGCCACTCAGGCAAGACTCCTAAATAACATTTCCTACCTTAACTACGAAATGAGGCGGAACTTTAAAAAATTTCTTTTCCGGTATTACGTTATTGGAAATATGGGGCAAGATAATTTTGGCACACAAAGCAGTACGGAGCATGTATGGTCGCCTGATGGTAGTATAGATTATAAGGTGCCAATAGTTTGCGTAATTTTCAGATCCGGCGATAACTTTTGCAGAAACCCCACTCTGACTAGAATCAGCATCCCATCCCCAAGCCCACTTGATCAAATTCAAGGCACCTTAATTGGTGCGCTTGAAGGATTTGAACTACTTAGACAACAAAACTGTATTTCAATCGGGCAAACAAATAAAACCCTTTTGTATTTATGGCTCTATAACGCAGATCCAACGCTTGCCCAAGTCGAGCAAGAAATCCAAGCTGCAGATCCTGCGGCCCTTGGCGCACTTGTAAAAATAAAAGCAGTAGCACAGGGCCTTGGATTAATGCCAGCATCACTTCTATTAAAAATTAGAATTGAAACATTAATGGAATACCTAAACGCTGCACCCCAAAAAAATGTTAACCTTGCAGTTGCTAATAATTTTTTGCGGCCAAATCCTAGCTTTGATAGCGCAGCAACTGAGCGCACAATACAGGCCTACTATTCGGCTTTTTACACACTTGGTGAATATGCGTTTCCAGATCCCGCAAGCATAGTGCTTGATGAACTTTTACCAACCTCAACTGAAGGTGCAAATTTAATGGGTTTGTCTGAGGTTAAAGTAAGTTTTGATACTTGGGCCCTGGATTTTCAATTACCCACTGGTGCTGCGGGTACGACCCCCGCCGATTGTAATGCATTCCCACTACTTGTACCTGTAACAAACTTGCCAATATCTTTTATAAAGATGCCTGATAAACTTACTTATTATGCAATAAGACTTAAGGCCAGGGCCAGAATACTGTTTTCCCCATTTGGCAGCTTAACACTTAAAGCCTATTCCGCCGCACAACCTTTTGGAAGCAGGATTGGCCCCACAGCCCAAGCCGAGGAAAGCTATTATGATTCACCCCTAACGCCGTCCATTCCTCATACGGATGGGGATCTGGGCAAGATCCCTGATCTTTCAGTTATTGGAGAAAAACGCTGGAAAGATAATGAAATTTTGGTGGAATTTTATAATCAATTAGCTGGAGGATCTGCATCAGTTATGGGTACAACAATCGACCAAGCCGTAATAGATGCCGCCATAGACGCGGCAATGGCTCCGAACCCTTCAGAAATGGGGCTTTTTAACATACCGGCTGACATAAACCCCGACCCTGAAGTTAATGACCCATTTTTAGAATTTTTTAATAACGAAAAAAACATGTACGCCATGTGGGCTCCTCTTGGCTCTGCTACTAAAGAAGCCAATGTTAAAGTGAGAGTTGTAGACGCAATTAATAGTCTTTCAACAGCAGGGGCTGGTGGCATCCCACCAACCCTTCAAACAGCTCTTGTTAACGCAATGACAAAATACATTGACGATATAAGAGTGCTAACTTCCGGCAATCTTACTGCGGGCTACAGGGGCGAAACCTCAAATCTTTACAAAATATATAACCCTTATGTGTATTACGCAGACAAAAAACCCATTCAACTCCAAAAGAATCTCCTATCTCAAACAGATGCCAGAACCTCATGGAACATGGTAAAAGATGCCAAATTACATTCCGCAAGACGCGCAGGCTACAGTGTTAAATTTGTATCTTTTGAGACACTAATGGGCAAATCGCTTACTAGCAACGGGTCCGATAACTGGACAAATGTGCCAGGACTTGATGCCGAGGCTGGAACGGACCTTTTTGGGGGACAACAAACCGTTTTACACTAACTTCATAGAACTCCAGCGCCAAGCGTCATTAAAAACTTGTTTTTTTTTATTGATTATTTTTAATAAAATAGAAATATTAGTTAATAATCGGTAATAAGTATTTATAAAAAAAAGGGGAGCATAATGGCGGCAAAAAAAATGAAAGCAAAAAAAAGTGTTAGTAAAAAACCTAAAACCAAAAAAAAGGTAAGCAAAAAAAAGATAGTGGCAATAAAAGCAACGACCGCAAAGCCAAAAAAGAGTGCTGCAACAAAAGTAAAAGCCGCGCCCAAGAAATCTGCAAAGAAGAAGGCACCTAAGAAAACTGCTGCAACAAAAAAAGTCGCTACCCCAAAGGCTGCTAAAGTTGAAAAAACAAAAGTTCTTAAAACTGTGGGAACGATCCCACCAATTAAAATTATTCCACCTCGACCAATTGATGAAAGCGTTGATGACCAAACAGATGATGATTTTGAAGAAGTAAGTCTTGAAGAAGAGGCTGCCCGTGAAAAAGCACTCGATGATGATGATTTTGAAGACGACGATTATGCAGTCAGCGACATTGATGACGATGAGCTTGGCGATCCCAACATTGATGACGATGACGACATAGAATTCTTTGATGACGAAGAAGACGATATTGAAGATGAGCTTGATTTTTCCGATGAAGATTATGCCGCCGCCGCTGATGACGAAAAAGAGGAAGAAGAAGATTTTTAATCACCCTTTCCCTCCGTTGTTTTGCGCTGCAGCGAAAACTAGATTCATAAATCCGTTTTTAATGTCAGCTCGCCTATCAGCCTAATTCATGTTATTTACTTGATTCATGACTACTGCAAGAGAAATTAGAGATGTAATTCACGGTTCAATTGGTGTTAAGCTTGAGGAGCTTAAGGTAATAGATCATCCGTTTTTTCAGCGCTTAAGGCAAATAAAACAACTTGGCTTTGGCGAATATTCATTTCCTTCTGCCACTCACAATCGTTATATCCACTCGGTTGGCACAATGGAAATTGCCACAGAAGCCTTCGATACAATTTTTGGTGGCCCAAGAGCAAGATGTGCCACACCTTCTGAATCCATCCACCTATTTGAAAACAAAACCGAGAAAAGGGACCGCCTAAGGGCCGCTCTTCGTCTTGCAGCCTTGCTCCACGATATTGGTCATGGTCCACTTTCACATACAACAGAATTTGCAATGCCAAAACTTAAGGAACTTAATCTACCCATTAAACCTAAAGACGAAAATGCGCTAAACGCAAGGGCCTCACACGAGGATTTCACATTAAAAATCATTCTGGATTCAAGCCTAACTCCACTTATAGAAAAAACTGGCAAACTCCACGGCTTTGAACCCATGCATGTGGCTTCATTAATAAACCCTGAAATTAAAATCGAAGATGATTTTTTTATAGAAGACATAGGTGGAAGCAAAATAGATTTTCAACCCGTACTTCATCAAATAATTTCAAGTGAACTTGATGCCGACAGAATGGACTATCTTAAGCGCGACAGTCTGCACACCGGTGTAAGCTATGGTGAGTTCGATTATGACTGGATTGCCGGCAACCTCACCGCTTATATAAAAAACGATAGCTGTTACCTGGCCATGCAACACAGGGCGCTTTATGCATTTGAAGACTTTTTATTATCCCGTTTCCATATGTTTTTAATGGTTTACTTTCATTATAAAAGTGTCGTTTTTGATGAAATGCTAACACAGTATTTTATGAACCCTGACTGCACGTATTCTCTTCCTTCGGATATTGAGGCGTATCAGAACATAAACGATGCCCATCTATACACACATCTTGCAAATTCAAAAAATGAGTGGGCAAAAAGAATCACCGATAAAAGAACCTTCAAACTTTTAGTTGAGCTTCATAGTGGGATACCTGCTACTACAAAATCAATTAGCGCACAGAGGGAACTTCTTGATTCAATAAAAAATGATTTAAAAATTAATAATATTTTTTACCTTGAGTCAACTTCAACTGGCGAGCTTTCAAAATACTTTAGGAAACCCGGATTGCCGATTTATGTAAGGTACGACAATTTATTCAGTAACCCCTGCTTTATTCCGCTTGTTCAGTGCACAATGCTTTTTGAAAAATATAATGAAAAGCGCTCAATAACCAGGATATACATATCGCCTGAGTCTTCAAAATTTTATAGACACAAGGAACGTGTTTCACCACTCACATACGAAAGCTTGGCTTACTAGTTAACACTCTAAAAAACCACACATAGCTACGTCACCACGTAGACAGCCCCCCCCAACACCAGCCAAACCACGCCAGGCCGCCACCCAGGTTGGCCATGAGTAATGAAAAATATTCAAAAAACATTGCTACTATAAGGGAAATTTCTCAATAAGTTCAGGTAATTGCTGCATGGCTTAATGCGTTGTTAGCGGGCTTTGCTCTCCTGAGATTTAATGGCGTTTATACCTTATACTCAATGAAGAAGACATGGCGGCGGATGGGCAAATTGATGGTGTGCGGGGGGGCGCTGTAGGCCAGTTATGTTAGGGCATTTCTGGTTGGTAGCCTCGCCCCACCAGGACTACTCGCGTCATTTTTTTCTTGCGCCCAAAGCTGTTGTGCGTTATAAGCATTGCGTTAAGACGTTACAAAAAGTTTGAGAGCTAAGAGTTACAATATAAGATCCCCCCGGAAGAAAGATGCCTCATAACAATGATTGGTGTGAGCCTTTTCTTCAATTAGTTCACGGTGGATGATTAATTTCACCGTGAACTAATTTACAAATTCCACTACAAATCTTTTTTTTAATTTCAAAAACATACAAAGTGAAAAAAAGACGTTAGTATGTGTCGTTGGCCCACATATAAGCTTTTTCATGATATTTTTGTGAAATTATCCAAAAAAGTTCAGGCATTTCTGTGTCTGTATGCTTACTCACTGATTTGTTTTTTACTAAATCCATTTTTGTCTTTTCAATCACAACAGGATGAATCCCCTCTTCGCTGATTTCCTCACTTGTACTACGTCCAAAATGCAATGTATTTGAACTTGCAATTGACGGGTCAAAATTATCACCATCAATTTTAATACTGTCATTCTCGCTAGCACCGCTTGAATCTGAACCACCGCCACTTGAACCTGAACCACCGCCACTCCCTGCGGCCTTATAGCCGGATTCTGTTAACGCTGTCTTAACACCATCTCCTGACATCATTGCAAGGCTTTCCCCACCTTTAACGTCACTGTCCGTTTTCATTGCATCAAAACCTGCAGTTAAATTATTTTTAGAATCACTCTTTGAACCACCACCACCACCGCCACCAATATTTCCTGAAAAAAATGGTGACCATCCTCCACTAACACTCACTCCTGATTTAAATTTTCCCGTACTTTCACCACCAGAGTCCCCTTCACCTGGAGTATTGTCTGAAATTCCACTTGCCTCACCTTTGCTTAATTCCGATTTTTTATTACTTACAACCAAATTTGGATTGGCAACTGCTGCAAGATTTTGCGGTTGAAGTTTATCCGTAACTTCAGCGGCATCTTCATCAAGCTTTTCAACAGTCTGATCGGCATGAGCATTTCTTTCGCCTAATTCTTCAACCTTGTCGTGGGTATATAACCCTGAGCCTGTTCCAAAATCATTTGTTGGTGGTGTGCAAGTGTCAGGATTTGAAAATTTAGAAGTATCATTGCATGTAGTGGCCTGTACACTCCCGGCATCACAACAAGCATCTGGGGCTGGATCGCAGCCAGAGTATACACATGGCGGTGGATCTTTTTCAACGTCGGTATCCGGATCGTTTTTTGCAAGCTCCGCTTTACAATAAGATTCAGCCATTAATTTTTTACAATTAACGCCAGCCTGGCACCTTACCATAACCATCGTACAGCCATCTCCAATACCGTTTAAACAATCGTACTTTTGTTTTACACAAACCGCGAAAAGAAAATCCGCAGCCAGACAACCACTTAAACCAATTGTAATTAGCCCAAGTGTTAAAATTGAAAGAACCCTTTTTAAGGTATATTTGTTTCTTTTGATTTTTTTATTAGTTTTGCGCCGACGCCTTTTAAATAAAAAACCCACAAGCAAAAGTTGTGAAAACCCATCGCTTTCATTTTTAAATGGTACGTTGTTTTTTGCACCAACCGGAGCAGGCGCTAAACAGCCGCTTCCACTATGTCCCCAACATTCTTCAACTTTCTTTTTTATAATATCTTTATAAACCCTATCGCCATAACTTCGAATGTCATCTTTACCGTTATTTAAACATTCATTTGCACAGTTTATTGCCCGCGTGGCATCAACTGAAACTTCATACTCTTCTGTACCATCACCGTCCCCATCACCCTGATTTACAGCAGTTATTTCACTTGCAGTTGGTTTACACTTATTTGTACACTCTTCAATAAGCGGAGTGGAAACTCTGTCGTTTATATCTTTATAAAATCCTGCTACATCTCCTAAAACTTCAAGATAACTGTTTCTTGCTTTTTCATAAATTACAGAAACCGCTACATTTGTAAACATTGCTTCCAACCTTGAGCGCATCCCCATAACCAGACAAAGCGGTTGTTGGTATTTATGGTAAGAAGCCTCATCACACTTAACAACACTTGAAACATGTTTTCCCATATCAGAATCTGCCATCATGTCATCGTCTAAAATTTTAGCCCTTAGTGCCGTTGTTTTAACGCTATCAAGATATGTTTTTGTATCGCTCTGGAGCGATTCTGTTAAGACAGGGGTTAATGGCAAAAATGAAACTTTTTTATCATTCTTTATCTGCTCAATAACTTTTTCGGTGTAAAATTTAAGTGTCTGAATCCAAGCACCACGCTTAAAAACACCCTCAAG
>CAZQUK010000179.1:0-7483 GCA_964596435.1 uncultured Oligoflexia bacterium | reverse complement strand
AATTTACTTCGAAAAAAACAGGGGGTTCTTATCTAAGAGAATGTGCCACTATACAATACACGAAGAAGAGTCAATGGAGCACTCTTCAAGATTAGTTGAAAATCTTTGTCAAAATGCAGGAATAAAAAAAGAACAATTAGTTTTACATTCTGATAATGGTGGACCCATGAAAGGAGCGACAATGCTTGCAACACTAGAAAAGCTTGGTGTAGCCGCATCTTTTAGTCGTCCTCGGGTTAGCAACGATAATCCGTATTCGGAATCATTATTTAAAACGTTAAAGTATTGCCCTAAATATCCAGACACGTTTGAAAGTCTTGAAGAAGCAAAATCATGGATGATTATGTTTATAGATTGGTATAATAATCACCCACATGGTGGGATAAAATTTGTAACACCAGACGAAAGACATCAAGGATTAGATATTGAAATTCTAAAAAACAGAAAGGCGGTTTATTTAAAAGCAAAAGAGAAAAATCCCGAAAGGTGGAGTAATGGGAAAATTAGAAATTGGGACAGAGAAGAAAAAGTATTTTTAAATTACTTGCAAATTAAAAATGAAGTTGATATGAAAATTGCATCTTAGGAATTTTACTCAGGTTCCAACTATCCAAAAATTTTCCGCCTACGACGACTCAAATTCACGATGCACTTCGCGGCTGCGAAAAAATAATTTTCCAAGAAAAAAAGACGAATCGTGTTTTTGAGATGGATCGCAACAAGCCGGCGGAAGCTAAAATTATCTATGAGGTTCTTGGGCTGTCGCTCCGCTCCCAAACTCGAGAACTCCACACCCCAGATGGCAGTGTAGTGCCTATGTTACATAGCGTTAAGCCACAACTATACGGAATACCACCAGTTTAATTTTTTTGGTGTCCAAGTCGGGAGGGGCGCTTCGAGGCAACTTATTCTGCGCGGGCAAGTGCCTGTTTCTAAGAAATATGGAGCAAAGATATGGCGTATTGCGCCCGTATGTTTTTCTGCAAATATTCCGATAAAATATATATGAGTGTCTTTCGTGCGGCGCTATTTATTATACTGCTTTTAATTCTTCCACTTGCTTTACAGGGAAGTTACGATTTTGGTTCCACAAGGGACGGAGGGGATCTTGTTTCCTGCAAAAAAAGCAGCAATCACCGCTACGATGGTCTTTACTCGCTTGATTACATCGCAACAAGAAAATCCCATACCATTGAAAACGCAGATGCCTTTGTTTTCCCTTCTGACAGTGATTGCATGGGTCATCTTGAATTGATTAAGACGCGGCTTGAAAAGATATCACCAAGGCTTGGCCTTTCGTTTGAGGCCTTTAAACGGGATTTTTTCCAGAAAAGCCGCGGGCGTGAGTTTGTTTCACAGGCGAAGGATTCGCTCTTTGACATCAACGATGCAAATCTTGCGCGCGCTCTGCCAGCCAACTGCAGCGCTTCCCAGCTTGGCATAAGGGAAGAAACCATGGGTTATGTCAGATATCAAATTGATGGAGAAAGTCTACGTCATCTTTCAAAAGAAAGACCTCTTCAGTGTTCATATTTCCTGATTCACGAGTGGGCCAGGGATTTTCTTGTGGATTCCGTGGAAATACGAACGCTTAACGAATTTCTTCACTCAACCCGCTTCATGCATACACTGAATACCGAAACCATCCGTATGATGATCCCTGAACTTGACAAAAGCAATCTTGGCATCGGACAAAACAATGTCTTCCAGTGTCCACTTGTTGGAAATGACGGCATGGAACAGCTTTCAACACTGATCCGGCTTTATGAGAAGATCCGCTACAAAATGCTCCATCAAAAGACTAGACATTGATTGCAGGGCGGTACCTGGTATTGCTTCCACTGCCTTCCTGTCTTATCACGGCTTTTTCAAGCCATTCTTGGATATAGGTATTTGCAGTCCGCTTTGATATTGCAAATATGCCAGTAACATCCTGACTCGTGAATTCCGGTTTTTGCCTGAACAAATAATTATAAAGCCCCGCCTTTGTTGGCTCCATCGGGATAATGATAATCGCGGGATACCGTGTAATCTTCAAAAGATTCTGGTTATTCTTCACTCTGATACCAAGTTTTTGGATTCCGTCACTCAGCTTTTTTAGCTTGGCCTTCGAGGCATCTGGATCAAAGTATTTCTCCCTGTAGATGTAATCATATAGCGCCCATTTATTCAGTCCACAGTCCCCGGCGCCAAATAGTGCAGTTAGAAATGCAAGCTGCAGTGTTGTAAGTACCGTAATCCTTCCCTTTATTTTCATAAAACCAGAAAACAGGTCAATCACATCGTCAGTATCTGTAATGACCCGGTAATTTTCCGCATTGATGCTGTCTTTTCCTATGCGCCACACATTATTTATTGTCGGTCGGCATTTTTTCCTTACCCATGGATGAAGGATGTCGTTATTGTGGCTTTCGATGGATTTTCCCGCTAGATAACTATAATAATTGAAGCAAGGATGCGCGCGGATTGCAACTTTTTGAGCAAGTGTAAGCGCCTCACCCGGGATACAGCCGAGCCAGTAGAATGTTGCAATAAGTGGCTGGGGCTGTGCATTCGGATAATGGTAAATTTCAAGGGCCGCTTTGAGATCCTGTCTTGCAGGATCATACTTTTTTCCTGCTACATAAACGGCTCCGCGCCACTGCAGGAGTCTGGCATAGTCTGCAGTTTTCTTGTCTGCAAACAGTGATTCCGCCCTGTTGAAATCATCAAGTGCCGGCCCGGTTTTTTCTGCCCTGAATAGATACTCCCCTCTTGCTTCATGGCAGATTGCCTTGAGAACCGTCTCATTGTCATTTGTATTTTGAAGAACAAGCGAAACAATATCCACAGCCTTCTGGCTCTGCCCGCAGCCTTCAAGCGCGTCAGCAACACTAACTCCCGCAAGATTGTGCCTGTAAGAGTCGTGTTTTCTGCTTTCGCGGATCTTTTCAAGTTCTTTAAGCGCCTTCTTGTACTCGCAGCCGGCAAGAAACAGGTCGGCCCGGTATGTTGTATATTCTGGAAGTGTATCTTCAATCTTGATGTTCCGCTTCTTGAGTACGGCTTCAATGTCTGAGAATATCTTGAGCGCAAGATATCTTGCTCCAACGTGTCTGAAGAGATCACCAAGTGTTAATTGGATGGCAAGAACCTCCTTTGATGCTAACTTGAGCTCTATAGGGCTTAGCTGTCTTCCAAGTGTATCAAAGGCCGCGCTGATTTCCTTTATCCTGCGGTACCATCTTGCAAAACGAACCCGCTCAAGGGGCTTGAGTTTTCTTTTTCGCTTGTAGCTGCTTATCAAATCGCGCGCTTTTTTTGCCGCCCCCTTGCGGATGAGCGTCTCAATTTCAGTGAAAATTTCCGGATTTCCCATTCATTGATTATTTCCCTGTTTTATTTTCTATACAAGCACGACCTTGGACCCACACATATGCCTTTAGAAACAGGCGCTTGCCCGCGCAGAAAAAGTGCCTCGAAGCGCCCTTAGTTTGCGTTCAGGATTGAATTATAAGGCGATGGAAAGCCGGTTGTGGGCAGAAAATCCCCCAAGGGAGTCGGACGCCCTAATAAGAGAAACAAGGAGCAAGTCATGAAACGAGTCATTCATATTACAACGATAATTATGGCAATATTATCTTCCAGTCTTTGTTTTGCCGGTCCCGCTACGCAACCACCATCTGATCAACCTACATCTCCTAAAAAACCTGCGGTCATTAAAAAAGCTGAAACCAACTGTGCTGAGTGCAGGGCCAAACTGGAGATGGAACAAAGAATGGCAGCGCTTGAAGGCCAGATGGCAGAAATTCAAAAGACATTAAAGACCATCCTAGACAGGCTTGATCAAATCCCACCCGTTCCTCCAGTAGAGCAAGTGGCTTGCAGTGAATTATCTGCAAAGCAAAGAACAACTATTAATCAAGTCTGTGTGACATCAAAGGGAGCAAAATTCAAGCGTGTGGCAAGAGCAAACTTTGGCGAAGCCTGGCAGGATGATGAAGGCTTGATCTGGTCTGATCTTATAGGAGATAAAAATCAATACGAGGCTATTGATAATTGTGAAGCAATAGAGGGAAGACTTCCATCAATAGATGATTTTGAAAGAGGTGAAGCAAGTGGAATCAGGGAAGTACTGCCAAACATGAAAGACCATTGGTTTTGGTCTTCTTCGGTGGTTTCTTACAATTCCGGTATCGCCTATGACTTCAGTGGCGTTAGTGGCTATGTCCACGACTACGATCGCGACACCTTCAACTCGGTCCGCTGTGTTGCTGGTGAAAAATAATAATTTACGAAACAAGGAGTATATATGAAAACAAAAATCACAATAATTGCAATGATTCTTGCAATAACAGGCGTATCTAAAATAACAAGAGCTGAAAACAACTGCCCGGAGTGCAAGGCCAAACAGGAGATGGAACAAAGAATGGCAGTGCTTGAAACACAAGTGGCAGAGCTAAAAAAGATACTTGAAGATCATTTGGGTCAAACCACACCCGTGCCTCCCATAGAGCCACCTATAGAGCAAGTGGCATGTAGTGAGTTATCTGCAAAACAAAGAACAACTATTAACCAGGTTTGTGTCACATCAAAAGGGGCAAAATTTAAGCGAGTACAAAGAGCAAACTTTGGCGAAGCCTGGCAGGATGATGCAGGTATGATCTGGTCGGATCGCATAGGAAGCGCAAATCAATACAATGCTATTGACAATTGTGAAGCAATAGAAGGAAGACTTCCATCAAAAGATGATTTTATAAGAGGTGAAGCTAATGGAATCAGGGAAGTACTGCCAAATATGAAAGACTACTGGTTTTGGTCTTCTTCGGTTTATTCTGAGGTTTCCGATTACGCCTATGGGTTCAGTGGCAGTTGTGGCGATCTCGGCTACGGCGACTCCCGCGACAACTTCAGCCTCTCGGTCCGCTGCGTGGCTGGCCGGTAGGCTTGGGGAATCGCACCATATTGGGATTATCGCGCTATCACTTTAATCTGATGGCACGGTAATCCTCATAATTTGATTTGCTTAGTCTATTAATCGACCAGCAATACAACGAACGGCTTTTGTAAACATGGGTAGGGTAAAATTAATATTACCATTATCGCCATCATATCCGTATGCCAATCTAACAATGTCAGTGCCATTTTCGTACGCCACAGAATTATCGTAATTCATCCAAAACCACTTATTTTTCATCTTTGGTAATACTTCTCTTATCTATGTCTTTTCTGTGGGTATTGTCTTTTTTTTGGCTTCTACTGCGCATTCGGAAGGTGGAGAGGGCTGTCTCACAAGAGTATTGCAACATTTAGTGGATAAATCAGTAGAATATGTGTTTGATTATAATGATATCTCTATTAAGAGAATTGAAGGTCTTTTTCGTAAAATGGAGCCAGAAGAAAAACTGTAGCCTGCAAAAACTTATCTTTTCAATTTGGACAATGATGTTCGTGTAATAGGAAGTGTGGTTTCTGATTTTTCATCACATGATGATCATTTTCTACTTATACGCTCACCTAATGGGCAAATTTTTACATTTAATAAAAACAGTACAGTTGTTGAAGAATTGGTAAAAACAGATGCTGACTCAATGCGATTAATTAAAAAATCTTCAAAAAATTTTGATGAAATTTTTCGATCCAACATTTCTGAAGATCTGCTTAAACAACGATGGTGTTCGCTCGAAAAAATGTTGCAAGGTTTACCTGAGTTTAAACATGTTCGTTCGGCGTTAAGGGGGCACGCACTAAGGGATCCCGAAAAACTAATAAAATTTTTAGATGTCAGATGTGAAATCAATTTGGCTCTTGCTTCTACTATTTTTGCGGGATCAAGGACTATAGATCTTGGACAAGTAATTTTCGGCCAAAATGATAATAAGAATCCCCGACATTTTCGAGACACTTTTTGGCAACAGCATAGAAGTAATTTCTTGATAGGTTCTGCTGTACAAGGATTGTTTTCTTGTCTTGGAAAGCAAAATCTAAGTAATCATCGTCATGTCATGAGGATGGCGCTTGGGGCGTCTTTCTTAATTAACACAAGCTTGGAGTTGAAGTTACCTATTTACTATTGATATTCGTGATGAGTATGTACCCGATCTTAATAAATGACGTCAATTGTCTTTTTTTATGTAATATCAAACCAAATGGTTTATTAACATACTTTGTTCACAATTCGTATGTCTTCGTAACTCTTAGGATTCACACGCAAACCTTATCTTTTCTGAGTATAATCAAACCGTTTTCCCGTTAGCCGCTGGTTTAATTGTACAAGCGATACCGTACCCTTCTGAACCTTAAGCAAGGCCTCTTTCCTAACAAAATTATACAAGTCCGAAGACAAATTACCGACAACAACAAGCATCACAAGTCCTGAAATAGCTTCAATTATTTCTTTCATGGCATCCTCCATTTTCAGGAATTAAAACCCTAAAAGCGCCAGCTTGATAAGGTTTTCCTGACTTCGACGTTTGACAGAATTTTAAAAAAGCAGATTTAAATAAAATCAACAGGTTAGGAAAAATAATTTTAAAAGTGTCAAATGTAATGTCGCCGAAAGATCTGAAAATAATTTGAATATGGTTTAATGTGTATCTGTGTTTATAAGAAGAATCGGCAGAAAAAACGGATCGACAATGATAAAAATCGCTGAAAATGAGCGATTTGGCGATCAAATTACACAAAAGATACTATTTACGATTGGAATAGCAAAAAACCAAGAGGAATTGGAACTTCTAGAAAAAGTCGCCAAAGATAAAATTATAGAGATTTTAAATGACCGCTACCTAGCCTTACCTGGACTTGAAACATCAGTTCACGGAACTCCGGCAAAAGAAGAGCCAGTGCTTAATATGGGAAGCATTAGCGAAGTAAAACGCATTAACACGGGAATGGAAGATGTTTTTGGGGAGATTTACTCACAAATGGACTTTGAGGATCTGATTAAAGGTACACGTAAAGATATAGAATGGAATGACACGCTAAAACAAGTTGTTCTAGCGCAATTATTTAATCCAGACAGTAAGCGTAAAACATCCAATGAAGTTCTCAAGGACCTTGATAAAGAGATTCCACTGGAGAAGATTTACCGGATGATGGATCATTTGGTTCCACTCGAAACTGAAATAAAACAGAAGATATTTCAATCTTCAATGAGTTTGTTGGACTATGAAGTTGATGTGTTATTTTTTGATGTTACAACGCTATATTTTGAGAGTTTTGATTCAGATGAGCTTCGGGATTTTGGATTCAGTAAGGATTGTAAATTCAAGGAGACACAAATTGTATTGGCACTTGTAACCAACAACCAGGGTGTGCCACTGACTTATGAGATTTTCCCTGGAAATAAATGTGAAGGAGCAACACTGATTGAGATTATTAAAAAGATTAAAACCAACTACAGCATAAAAAATGTAGTGATGGTTGCAGATCGAGCCATGTTTAATGAAACCCCAATTGAGCGAAAAAATCAGGCCGCCTTGCCTAAGTTAGTCTGAACTTT
>CAZQUK010000178.1:0-7490 GCA_964596435.1 uncultured Oligoflexia bacterium | reverse complement strand
AAAAAAAGAACGTGAAAAAGCTAGGGCGTTAAAAAAAACAAACTGGTGGAGAAAAAAGCTTGAGGCAGGTATTTGTCATTATTGTGGTGGGAGTTTTAAGCTAGGTGAGTTAACGATGGATCATATAGTTCCTCTTGCTAGAGGTGGCCATAGTAATCGGGGAAACATTGTGCCTTCTTGTAAAAGTTGTAATCAATCAAAAAAACTTGATACACCAGTAGATAGTATTTTTAAGAAGCCCCAAAACAAAAAAGGAAATGATGATGAGTAACAATACAATTCTAGTTACGGGAGCTGCTGGTTTTATTGGCGCAAGATTTGTGGAGTTTTGTAACAGTCAAAATATATCTGTAATTTCGGTTGATCATACGGACCATTTTCGTTCCAGAGATGAGCATGGAAATTTAAATTTTGGAAAGATTATTGATAGGGAAAATCTTTTTGACTGGTTGGAAAATGAAGGACCCACGCTTTTGGCAATTGTTCATCTTGGTGCTTGTTCGAAAACCACAGTTTTTGATGAAGAGTTTCTTAGGCGCGTAAACGTGGAGTACTCACAAAAAATATGGAACTATGCCGCTCAAAATAAGATAAAACTTGTTTACGCCAGTAGTGCAGCAACTTATGGCGATGGTAGTAGTGGATACGAGGATGATGAAAATAAAATGAGTAAGCTTGTGCCGCTTAACCCGTATGGTCGCTCCAAGCAGATTTTTGACCTTTGGGCACTTAATGAGGAAAAAAAAGGGAACCATCCGCCATTTTGGAGTGGGTTTAAATTTTTTAATGTTTACGGGTTTGGCGAATATCACAAACAGGGGCAATCAAGTGTTGTTTTTCAGGCTTTTAATCAGATCAGAAAAAACGGATTTCTAAAACTTTTCAAGAGCCATCGCGATGGAATTTTAGATGGTGAGCAAAAAAGGGATTTTATTTATGTCGCAGACGTTGTTAGTGTTATGGATTATGCAATAAATAAACCCATAAAACGTGGAATATTTAACCTTGGTACCGCAAAAGCCCGAACTTTTATTGATTTGGCAAAAGCAACCTTTGCCTCCATGGGGCGGCCAGCTGATATTAAGTTTATTGATACACCGGTGGAGATAAGAGACAAATATCAGTATTTTACACAAGCCAGTATGGGCAAGTTAAGGACCACTGGGTATGAAAAACCTTATACATCTCTTGAAGAAGGTACTGAAAAAACAGTTAGAAAACTTATGCAGTTTTATCCTGAATAGTATTTATTTTTTGCTTTGGTTTTAGTTCTCGTCTTTTTGTCTAAACGCAAGCCCAAGGGCCACTTCAAAAAAAGGCAAAAGACCTGAGGCGATGGGGTTCGTGATCGTTATTGGGTTTGATTTTAAGGTTGATGGCGCATTTCCGTTAAGAATTCCTGCAGATATTGTAAGGTTTAATCCGGAGTTTGATAGCCACTGGTAGCCTAAAAGAGCACCATATAATAATGCATTTACACTAGCGTCGTAGGATGTCTGTCCCTCTTTTTGATTAAGGGTCAGAGTTAATCTGTGGGCAAGAGCACCAACAAATAAGCTGTCTCCAATAGCTTTTCCGTAAATATGAACATTTACTCTTGGACCATATCCCAACCCGGATGCTGATGTATTTTCTGATGAGCGGCTTATGAAAATAGTACTTAGTCCTAAAGAGAGGCGCTTTGAGGGCGAATAAACAAAATCTCCGTGAAATAAACCAATCAGAGCGGGCAGAGCGTTTATCCTTATATTATACTTTCTTGGCGGAATTTCATCCATTATTGCCTGGGCTTGAATTGATAAAAACCCGGCTAAAAATAAAATAATTATGGATTTTTTAAGTTTCATTTCGGACATCCCTTTTAGGTTCCAGACCATCATAAAAAAGTTTAAGATGTTATTGATGGCAGTGCAACAAAAAATGGATTTTTTTTGAACCTAAGTTATTCTTTAGCAGTTTATGTAACTTCTTGACTCAAAGCTACCCACTAACTAAAACATAATCTATGCAAGTATTGGCCGTAATTCCAGCACGTTTTGGCTCAAAGAGGTTTCCTGGAAAACCACTTGCGGATTTAAATGGGAAACCGTTAATTCAGTGGGTTTATGAGCGCACACTAGGCGCACCCGGTGTTAATGATGTTATTGTTGCAACAGATGATGAGCGCATTAAAAATGTTGTCTGTGGTTTTGGCGGAAGAGCAATCTTAACCCCTGAAAACCTTAGATGCGGAACTGATAGGGTTGCGTTTGTTGCGCAGACCCTGTCTGAAAATTATGAAATTATTGTTAACGTTCAGGGTGATGAACCTTTAATTGAAGGTGAAATTATTTCACAAGCAATTGCTGTTGTTAGAGATGGTGGTTTTGATATTGGTACCCTAATGACGCCGCTTAAAAATGAGGATGATCTTAATAATCCTAACGTTGTAAAAGTAATTACAACCACAGTGTCGGGACAAAAAATTGGTCGAGCAATTTATTTTTCAAGGTTTCCAATTCCATACAGTAGGGGGGGCGCTAATAAAAAAGAGTATATCTCAAGGCGTCATTTGGGTATATACGTGTACAGGCGCGCCGCGCTACTAGAATTTTCAAGGCTTCCATCCTCTTTACTTGAGGGTGCCGAATCTTTGGAGCAATTAAGAGTTCTTGAGGCGGGTTTTAACATAGGGGTTAAGGAAGTTTTTGTGGAATGTTTGGGTGTGGACACGCCAGAAGATCTTGAGATAGTTTCAAGAAAATTAAACAAGAAGCACTGAATCTGCCATTACTAATGGGCCCGGAGATTGAATTTTACGTGTTGCATAAGTTTTTGATAAACAAAATAAGTTCATACAAGTTGTTTTCAAGGAGTAGTTAAATAAGTAATATAGGGTAGATTATGACAAAACAGAAAAAATATATTTTTATCACAGGTGGGGTTCTTTCAAGTCTTGGAAAGGGAATAAGTGCAGCTTCAATTGGTATGCTCCTTGAGAATAGGGGTATTAAAGTTACTCTAGCCAAGATGGATCCTTACCTTAATGTTGATCCCGGTACCATGAATCCTTTTCAGCATGGTGAGGTCTTTGTTCTTGATGATGGTTCAGAAACAGATATGGATCTGGGGCACTATTCGCGTTTTGTTAAGGACTCAAACTGGACACATAAAAATAGTTGTTCTTCGGGAAGAATATATAACAACGTTATTAGAAGAGAGCGCGCTGGTGGTTATTTGGGAAAAACCGTACAGGTTATTCCACACATTACAGATGAAATTAAAAAACAGATATCGGATGTCGCAAAAGATTCCGATTTGGCCATTATTGAAATTGGCGGAACAGTTGGCGACATAGAAAGCCTGCCGTTTTTAGAAGCCATCAGACAGATGAAGGTTGATGAGGGGCAGGGTAATGTACTTTATTTGCATCTTACACTGGTTCCATTCTTGCCTTCTGCAGAGGAATTAAAAACAAAACCCACTCAACATAGTGTTAAGGAACTTAGGGAAATTGGTATCCAACCAGACATTCTTCTTTGTCGTACAGATAGAATACTTCCTCAGAGTGTTAAAGAAAAAATTGCACTTTTTTGTAATGTGTCGGCGTCTTATGTTTTCTCGGCCCCGGATGTGCAAAGTATTTATGAAGTCCCTTTGTATTTTTTTGAAGAGTCGCTTGATGAAAGAATTGTAGAAAAACTTGGTATATGGACAGGGCGTCCTGACCTTAAGGATTGGCGTCAGATGGTTAGAAAAATCAAGGATCCCGGGGGTGAGGTTACGATAGGGGTTGTTGGAAAATATACAGAATGGAAAGAAAGCTATAAATCCTTAAATGAGTCTCTGATTCATGGTGGCGTGGCAAACGATGTTAAGGTTAAAATCAAGTATCTTGATTCCGAAGAAATTGAGGCGGGCAAGGAACTTGAAAAACTTGAAATGGTTGATGGTATTTTAATTCCTGGTGGTTTTGGCTCCAGAGGAATTGAGGGAAAAATCAAGGCAATTGAACATGCAAGAGAAGAAAATATTCCTTTCTTTGGTATTTGTCTTGGACTGCAACTTGCGGTGATTGAGTTTGCCAGAAATGTTGCTGAGTTAAAAAATGCAAGTTCCGCTGAGTTCACACCAGAAGGATCCCAAAATGTAATTGATCTAATGGAATCGCAAAAGGACGTTAAAGATAAGGGCGGCACAATGCGACTTGGTTCTTATGAATGTCATATTCTGCAGAAAAAAATGGGGATCTCAACATTGGCGCATATGGCATATAAAAAGGATGTCGTTAACGAGCGTCACAGACACAGATATGAGGTTTCAAATAAATTTGTAAATATCCTTGAAGAAAGGGGCCTTGTCGTTTCAGGGAAGCATTTTTTAAAGGAAACTAAAGAGGAACTTGTAGAGATGATTGAAATATCCGGTCATCCATGGTTTTTGGCCTGTCAGTTTCATCCTGAATTTTTGAGTCGCCCGCTTGAGCCACATCCTCTTTTTGTTGATTTCATAAAAGCGGCAAAAACATATATGCACACGGGTAAAGATTCAATTTTAAGTGGGGAGGCGTAAGATACGTGTCAGATTCAACACTAAAATCTGTTTCCAATATGCCGGTATTTGCCGGGATGTGTGTGATCGAAGATGAGTCTTTACTGCTAGAAATTGCCCAGGAGTTAAAATTACAATTTAAGGGTCTGCCCGTTGATTTTTATTTTAAGGCTTCTTTTGATAAAGCCAATAGGACCGCAATTGATGGGTTCAGGGGGCCAGGGTTGGATGCGGGTCTTCAAATCCTTCAAAGAGTAAAAGAAAAAATAAACGTTCCTATTATAACGGATTATCACTCTTCATGTCAGGCAGAAAAAGTTGCTCAGATTGCAGATGTAATTCAGGTTCCAGCTTTTTTGTGTAGGCAAACCGATGTGGTATGCTCCGGGGCACGGGCTGCACTAAAATATAACAGAGGGTTTAATATAAAAAAGGGTCAGTTTTTGGCCCCATGGGACGTAAATAATATTATTGAAAAAGTGAGAAGTGTCGAAAAAAATGAGGGCAAGACGTTATCTAATATTTGGATAACAGAAAGAGGGTCAAGCTTTGGTTACAACAGGCTTATTGTTGATATGGCTTCATTTCAGTGTATTCAGAGTTTTGGCGTGCCAGTAATTTTTGATGCAACTCACTCTGTTCAGCTTCCGGGTGCAGCAGTTGGTGGTAAGGCTACTGGTGGTGCAAGGGAAAATATTGAAGTTCTTTCGCGTGCCGCTATTGCAGCAGGCGCTGATGGGGTGTTTTTAGAGTGTCACACAAATCCGAAGGTTGCAAAGAGTGATTCAACGAATGCTTTTTATCTTGAACACGTTGGAACATTTATAAGGCAACTGCTTGAAATAAGAAGTGTGCTTGGAAAACTTCCCAAACTTTTATCTGAATCTAAAAAATTATAACAACACAAAGGGAGTGGCTTTTTATGTGTTCCGAGGTTAGAAAAAAAAGTGCTATTTTATTGGCAGATGCCCTAAAAGATCCCGGCCTACTAGAAAAACTAAAAAAGATACGTTTCTTACTCTTAGATGTTGATGGTATTTTAACGGACGGCAAAATTTTCTGGCAAGAAGTTCATGGGTGGACGAGGTTTTATAATATTAAAGACGGCTATGGAATTTTAAGACTGAAGCAGGCAGGAATTGAGGTTGGAATACTCACGGCTGGAAAATCTGAGGATGTAAAAAAACGGGCAGAATTATTAAAAATTAAGAATGTTTTTTTGGGCCATTTGCACAAAGAAAACATCATGGATGAGGTATTTGAAAAAATCCGCTTAAATCCAGAACAAGTGGCATATATGGGGGACGACATGTTTGATGTTCCTGTGTTTGGGCGCGTTGGTTTAAGCATTACAGTTCCCGATGTGGTAAAGCAGGTTCTTGCAAGTGCTGATATTGTTACTCAGGCCAAAGGCGGGGAGGGTGCTGTTAGAGAACTTTGCGAAGGTATTCTTGAGGCACAAAACCTTGAAAATGTTGTTGTTACTTTGTGATTTTTTTGTTTGGTGGGCTTTTTAAGATTAATGAAATTATTTAAAAATATAACAATAACACTTTTTATTTTTTCATTATTACTTAGCATTTTCAGCATTAGTAGTGCCGTAGCATTATCCAAAAACCTAACACCTAAATTTGTAAAAGATAAAATATTTACCTTCAGACTTACTGGCGAACCGACAACGCTTGATTGGAGCCTGGCGTATTCCATGAGCGAAAGTTATATTATTATGAACCTCATGGAGGGGTTATTAAAATTTGATTCCAAATTTCACTTGAGGCCCGCACTTGCCAGCTCCTGGAAGCGAAGCAGTGATGGTAAAACATATACTTTTTACATTAGACCTGGGGTTAAATGGTCAGATGGTAAAACACTTAGCGCTCATGATTTTGTTTTTGCATGGAAAAGATTGCTGTCGCCAACCACTGCGGCATCTTATGCGTATTTTTTGTTTGATATAGCTGGGGCCGAAGATTTTCATAAAGGAAAAATTAAGGATTTTTCAGGTGTTGGCGTAAAGGCAATTGATAACCTGACGCTTCAGGTAAATCTTCATCATACCGTTGCACATTGGGCTTATTTGCTTTGTTTCTGGTCCACGTTTCCGCTTAGGCAGGATATTGTTGAAAAATATGGAACATCCTGGTCAAAACCCGGAAGAATTGTAACTGTTGGGCCCTTTACATTGGCCTCTTATGATATTGGTTCAAAAATTGAACTTGCCCCCAACCCGCATTATTACGCTAACAGGGGTAATATAGAAAAAATTGTGGCCTTAATAATAGAAGATGAAACGGAAGCTATTAAACTTTATAAAAACCGTAAAATTGATTTTATAACAGATATTGATATTTCAAATTTAAATGACATAAATTTAATCCGCGAAATAAAATATTTTGATTATCTTAAGGTGACTTACCTTGGGGTTTCGTTAAATCACTATCCTATCTCGAATGTTAATTTTCGTCGTGCTATTGCAATGGCAATGGATAAAACAAAGTTTGTTAAACTTTTGGGTGGGAAAAAAAACGTGGCATACTCGTTTGTGCCACCGGGGTTAATCGGATACAGCAATAAAATTGGTTTAAAATTCAATCCAACTCTTGCACGCAGTGAGCTTAAAAAATCAAATCTTGATAATGCCTTTTTTTCTGGAATTGAATTTTTATCGTCTGATTCATTGAAGTCAAAACAAATTGCTAATTTTATTAAAACAGAACTAAAAAATAATATTGGCGTTGATATCAATATCAATTCTTTTGAAAATAAAAAATACAGAACACAAATGAGCCTTAATACTTTTCACATGGTTTTAAGCGGTTGGGGCGCTGATTACCCTGATCCGGATAATTTTCTTTCAGTTTTTTTATCTGATTCTGGAAATAACCGCACGCTGTGGAAGGATAAAAGATATGATGAGGTTGTTTTAAGGGGCCGCGGCTCGCTTTTAAAAAGCGTAAGAG
>CAZQUK010000177.1:0-7497 GCA_964596435.1 uncultured Oligoflexia bacterium | reverse complement strand
TTGAAATCTCTTGTTCATTAAACATGCATTTTCTGATCTCGGGCCTGTTGCGCCACAAAAGGACCATATCAAGATCAGCTTTTGTCATTGGTCGTAAATTATATTTCAAGTCACACCCCCATAAATTTTATTGGCAACCCTATTAACACCTTGTCCGTCCACTAAACTCATCCCTTTTTTACCCAACATAAATGTTGCAAAAGGATTTGCAAGCCTTCTTTCAAGCTCTTTTGCAATATCAGAAGCCTTAACACTTGCACTTTCGCCTAAATAATATTGAAAACCCTCCATAAATAAATCTTTTGCAATTTGTGTCTGATTGTCTGCCACAGAAATAACAATGGCAGGTAACCCTAAGCACATCCGCTCCCAAGTACTGCTCCCACCTGCAGTTATGGCTAAATCTGCATTATTCATAAGCTCGGCCATTTTATCGGTTTGTAAATGACACTTATAATTTTTTGCCCATTTGAGGCTTTTTATTATTTTATCTTTATTTTTGTTTTGTACTCCAAGTACCACATCAACAAATAAATCTTTTTTATTGATGTGCTCAAGGGCCTCTAAAGTTTTTGCAGTTTCGTTTGCCAAGTCACTGCCACCAAAAAAAATTAAAAGCCTAGTTATTTTATTTAATCTTGTCCTTAAAGAAACTTTAGTGTGTGCAAACTCAGACCTTAGCATTGCAAATTCTGGCCCTAAAAGTTTCATGGCCTGAGTTGGCACTAAACCATCATAGCGCATAGCGGCATTAATATAATAGTTTTGATCAAGAAGAATGTCACAATCGTGCGCTCTATTTGCCAGGTCATCTATAACCATAATGTGTTTTACAACACTTTTTAGCTTTGATTCCCATTCGCTTCCTAGAGCATAATGGTCAACGATAAGCCAGTCACAATCCAATTTATTTTGACTTAAAATATTCAGAGTTTCTTTTGCATCAATCTCAAAATTTAGTGAAATACCGCCACTTTTTAAGCAAAAGAGCTTAAATCCTGAAACCTCGATAAATCCATTTAAATGCCCATCAAGTTCACGGCAAACAAAAGACACATTTGCACCATGGTTTTTAAGCTCACATGCCAGTGTCATACACCTTGAGACATGACCACTTCCAAGCTCTCTTGATGAATCCACCCTAAAAATTATATTCATTAAACACACCTTTAACAAAACGCGTCAGACATATTTATTTTGTATTTAACACGAATTTTAGATAACCATAACTAATTAATATTTACTATTTAAAACACATTTTAACCAGTGGGTCATTTTATGCTTAAAGACGAAAAACTTATTAAACAATTTGAAGGAAAAACAATATTCCTAACAGGCGGTACCGGGTCCTTTGGAAACGCCTTTGTTAGCTATTTTATTGAAAACAACATTAAGCCTAAAAAACTTATTATTTTTAGCCGCGATGAGCTTAAACAATTTGAAATGCAACAGAAATTTCCAACAGACAATGGGCACGGTTTTTTGCGTTTTTTTATTGGTGACGTAAGAGATGCCGAGCGCATCACACAAGCCATGGTCGGTGTTGATTATGTTGTACACGCTGCGGCCCTAAAACAGGTCACAACGGCTGAGTATAACCCCCTTGAGTGCATTAAAACCAATATAATGGGTGCAGAGAACGTAATTAAAGCATCAATCTACAACAAAGTTAAAAAAGTAATTGCTTTATCAACAGATAAAGCGGCAAACCCCATAAACCTATACGGCACAACCAAACTTGCTTCAGATAAGATTTTCATTGCTGCAAACCACCTTGCTGCAAGTGCTGGAACAAAGTTCAGCGTTGTTAGATACGGTAATGTTGTTGGCAGCCGTGGCAGCGTTATTCCGGTTTTTCAAAAATTTATTGCCGAGGGCCGAAAAATACTTCCTATAACAGATGCAAGAATGACTCGTTTTTGGATCACACTTGAGCATGGAATTGAATTTGTTATTAAAAACTTTGATAGAATGATTGGCGGTGAGGTTTTTGTTCCAAAAATTCCAAGCATGAAGATTATTGATATGGCAAAAACCATGGCCCCAGGTTGCGATATTGAAGTGGTTGGTATTAGGCCCGGCGAAAAGTTGCACGAAATCATGATTCCTGAAACTGAGTCAAGAAACACCGTTGAGTACGATGATTATTTTGTAATCCAGCCGTCTTTTCAGTGGTGGGATAAAAATGCATTTTTAGAAAACACACAAGGCAAAAAGCTTAAAGAGGGTTTTGAGTACAGCTCAGATAAAAACCATTTGTGGTTAACGCCACAGGAGCTTTTAAAAATTATTTCAAAAAAGAATAATTAAAGCTTTATGATAAATAAATTTTTGCACTATGGACATCAATTTATTGAAGAAGATGATATTCAAGCTGTGGTTAAGGCGCTAAAAAGTGACTTTCTTACAACAGGGCCCGAGGTTAAGGGTTTTGAAAAAGAATTTGCAGAATTTTGCGGCGCCAAATACGCAGTTTCCTGTTCAAACGGGACAACTGCACTTTACATGGCCTACAGTGCTTTAGGGCTCAAAGCTTGCGACATTGTAATTACAACACCTTTAACTTTTTTAGCAACTGCAAGTGCAGCCGCAATGCTTGGAGCTAAAATATTTTTTTCAGATATTGATCCTAACACACTTAACCTTGATCCTAAAAAAGTTATTAACTTACTTGAAAATCTAACGCCCGAAACAAGACACAAGGTTAAAGCTATTATGCCTGTTCATTTTGGCGGCAACCCTGTAGATGTTGAAGCTTTTTTTGAAATTTCAAATAAGTTTAATATTCAAATTATTGATGATGCCTGCCATGCGCTTGGAGCAGAATACCAAACAAAAGATAAAAGATATTTTAAAGTTGGTAACGCAAATCACACACTAGCTTCTGTTTTTTCACTTCACCCAATAAAGCACATAACAACTGGTGAAGGTGGTGTTATCACAACAAGCAGTGAAGTTTTTTACAATAAACTATTACAAATAAGAAACCATGCAATGGTAACAACAAAAGAAAACTGGCTTCAAAACAATATGGCCCTTGATTCTAGCGGCACCCCTAACCCATGGTATTATGAGCTCCACGAGCCTGGTCTTAACTTTAGAATAACTGATTTCCAGTGCGCTCTTGGCCGCTCACAACTTAAAAAAATCGATAAATTTGTAAAAAAAAGGATCGAGCTAGCGGCTTGCTACAGAAAACAATGCTTATCACCTTTTTCCAATACTAATGGATTTTAACAATTTAGGTATTTCAAGAAGTGCACTTATGAAAACAATGTTTGATGCTGGGATTGGCACACAGGTGCACTATGTTCCACTCCATCTTCAGCCGTTTTTTAGAAAAGCAAGTCAAACAACTGAGGGTGATTTCCCAATTACAGAAAGTTATTATAATAAATGTTTAAGCCTACCTATTCATCATGGAATTGATAATAGCGATGTTGAAAGAGTAATAAACGCACTGGCAAGCATACTTAATAAGAACAAATAGAAAACAAAAATGAGTGATAACACATTAGATAACTTTACACTTGGAACTGTTCAGCTTGGAATGCCTTATGGCAGAACAAATATGGCTGGCCAACCAACCGAAAAAGACAGTCTTAATATTCTTGAAACTGCTGTAAAAAATGGAATTAAAACTTTTGATACAGCTAGACTTTACGGCGGGTCAGAGCAAGTAATTGGAAAAGCAAAAAAAGAAGGGATTTTGCAAAACTCTACAATTATTACAAAGCTTGACCACCTAAATGAAATAACAGAATCATCAACAAAAGAGGAAATAATAAAAGCTGTAAGAGAAAGCGTTAATAAATCCTTAGAGATGCTTGGAAGCGACCAACTTGATGTTTTAATGCTGCACATCTGGCAGCACAGATATTTTGCAAATGGTTCGATTTGGAACGAGCTAATTAAACTAAAAAACAGTGGATTAATAAAACAACTTGGTGCATCTGTTTGTTCAACCAAGGAAGCCATACAGGCAATTAACACACCTGAAATTAAACACATTCAACTTCCATTTAATATTATTGATTGGCGCTGGGAGCAGGCAAATGTTCTTGATCTTTGTTTAAAAAGAACGGATCTTAGCGTTTATGCAAGAAGCGTTTTACTGCAAGGAATCCTAATAAATGAAGCAAATACTTGGCCCAAGATTCCTGGCGTTTTTCCAAACAAGATTATTGAAATTCTTAATTCATTAACCCACACGCTAAAAAGAACGGACCGCACAGATCTTTGTATAAGTTATGTAAGAAGCCAGAAGTGGATAAATAGCCTTGTTATTGGAGTTGAAACAAAAAATCAACTATTAGATAACGTTAAATACTTCAAAACTCCACTTTTTAACGAAAAAGAATTACTACTCACAAATAATTCTTTTGACCACTTTACAGATGAACTACTAAACCCTGCAAGATGGGGCAAATAAACCAAGTTTCAAAAAACACTTATTACAGCACAACTAATTGCTAAAAGCGCACAGCCTCTGTCACATCCTTAAGAAAAAGTCTTGATTCATTATCAGAGAAGAAACTAGTATCAGGTAAAAGAGGATAATTTTCTTTATAATAAAAATTAAATATTAATCTAAAAATATTCACAGGTGTAATAGAATCGTAAAACACCTTGTTACCGTCACCTGGTAAATAAAAGGCTTCAAAATTTCGCATTCTTTCTTGGAGAAATTTTGTGCTTGGGTTTTTCCATTCTCCTAAGAGTTCTGACCCATGGTCCGATTGTAAAATAATAATTGGTGCAACTTTTGAATTCCTTAAAATTATTTTAACAGTTTCAATTACTTTTGTATTAGTAAACTTCAAATAATCAACGTAACCTTCTTTATCTTTCCAAGTTCTTTTACCATCAAGTCTAAGCTCAACATCATTTACAGCAAGTCCATTTGAATGGAACAAAAAAGGTGGATGGGGTGCTAGCACATGCGCAAAAGTAAAAGTAGGTGCATCCAAGTTAGAAACATCCGCAAGTTTTTCAAAAAAACATATAACCCCACGGGCCGCATCTTCTTTTATTAAATTTAATTTATTACGTTTTTGATAAACACTAAGTGCGGTTGATCTAATAAAAAGCATGCTAAATTCAGAATATTTTCTGCATTCAATGTCAATATCCACATTATTGCTTTTTACAATAAAGGCCATTCCACCACTACTTATACTGATTGTAGTAAATCCGTTCATTTTATAAAACTTAATGACATTATTATCTTTAATCATTTCAGACAAAAACCCGCCGTCATTATTACTTGATGCATATTTTTTTGCATAATTATGCAAATGCGTATAATTTAGTGAAGAGGCAAGAGATAGTTCAGTTTGAGCGTAATTACTTCGTGATTCTTTTGGTAAATAAAAACCTAAACCCATAAGTTCATTATAAAATGCTTCATTATCAAACTCATAAATATCAAGAAGTGTCTTATTGTGTGCATAACCATCAAGAATAATATAATACACATCCCTTTTTACTGTGTCTTTTGCTGATGACACCTTACCAAACGACGGGTTTGTTACAGTTTGAGAAAAAGCCGACTTAATCTTATAAAAAGAAATATTAAAAATAACAAGAGCCACTAATACACAAGAGAATATATTTAAGAATTTCGTAAATCTCTGGAACTTAAATTTAGTAAAAAATAACCACAAAAAAGTGCAAACCAAAACAAATAAAAAAATTCTTAGTTGCAGAATTTCACCCCAAGCGCTAAACACACCAAAGCTTCTAAATGTTTCATTAAAATGGCCAAATAATAAAAAAAATAAAAAAAATAACGATAAAATCACTCCAGCTTTATGGATACTCCGAAATATTAGCGAAAAAAACGCAAGAAACGCTAAAGAAAACCCTTGAAATATTAATATTAATATTAACGATTCCCTAAAAGATGCCAGCAAGTGCATTTGTTCAATATTGTGTGATACCAAAAACAATATTAAATAAATTGAGAACAAAAAAGGATGAAGAACAAATGGTTTTAATAAATACATTTGTTTAATATTAAAATATGACACTACTAATTGCATCCTTTTTTACATATTTGTAAGCACATTCAAAAAAAAATGATGGGGCCACAAAAAATGTGAAATTAAAAAATGTTTAGAAAGTTTTACCAAAAAACGCATTTCTAACGAGTCTTCACCATAAGATACATTGATCTTTCAGAGTCACCAACTTGTGTTATTTCTAATATCTTAAAATACTTACCAAAAGCCTCTTCAAAGCCACTGGTTTTGTAATCAGGAAAGATATCCACGCGCGATGCAAGTAATCTTTTAACTTGTGAATCGGTCTTTGGCACAAATTCAATTATTAAATATTTACATAGTTTTGCAAAAAACTCAGCAATACTGATAAGCGGAACATTATTAGAAATAGCCAGATGATGTATAAGTGCAAGTGCCATAACAGCATCAACAGGACCCCTGTTTATTAACGAATCACGCTCAGAATTTTGCCAGCCAATTGATGGCGATGGGTTTGTTAAATCCAAAACAAGTGGTAATATGGCTTCTTCGTTTTTTTTACGACACTCATTATAGTTTAATTCAACGGCCACAGGGTCAATATCAAATGAAACCGTATCAATACCCTTTGCCATTGCAACACGTGTAAAAACACCTGTATTAGAGCCAATATCCCAAAGACGCTTTGGCAAACAAACACTTAAATATCTTGAAATAATATCTTTTTTAGCTTCAAAAGACCTATCAGAGTAGTTTGTATCGCTATAGTAATTGCCCCATTCTGTGGTTTGTTTGCGTAAATTTAATTTTTTGATGGCACTTTCAAGATTATCAATAAGACCAAGCATTGAATTCATGGAAAACCCATGAATTTTAATTTCTTTTTTTGGGGCCTGATCCGCATATTTTGCCTGACTTTTTGCATGCATATGTATGTGAACAAGGTGCGCAAATTTTAAATATGTGTTTTTTGGTAAAAGTCTGCTTGCAAGGTCAAGCGGCACGCCATCAATAAAAACCCTTAAAAGCTGACTTAAGCGAATATCCGTAAAACTCATAAGAGCCAGGGGAGCCAAAAAATGCTGGCAAAACTGCTTATACGCAACCCAAGGACGCCCAACCGCATATTTTTCAAAAGAAAGTGTATCAATAAACACGGGCCGTCCGTTTAGAAACTGGATATTATAAGCACTTGCATCCTTTAGTATCATGCCGTGGCTTAGCGCCATTTTTTGAACATTAAGTGTTACAAGGGCCGCATCTTTTAACTCAGAAAAACTCCATTCATAAGGATAAGAAACAAACGGGATCTGATCGGGTTTAATAATTTTATATTCCACGCCACCCGTGCCACCAGCACCATTTGTTACTTCCTCATGGTTCACCATAAGACCATTTTTAACCAGATCATCAAAAAGATGGGATGAAATTAAAAGGTCATAGTTTTCTTTATAAGAATTATTTACTTGCCTGTGTATCACACCATCTTTTTTGAAAACAAACCCAGAAGGAT
>CAZQUK010000176.1:0-7541 GCA_964596435.1 uncultured Oligoflexia bacterium | reverse complement strand
CTGGAATTCAGGCGTTTTTATTTTTTACGCTAGGCTCCTAACCGGACAGCAGTGGTTTTTTTTATATCGGGTCATATTATAAATCTTTGGAGTATTAGGTTTGGTAACGCAGGATCTCATAATTATCTTATTGCGGGCGTATTTTATGTGTTTGCACTTATCTTTTTGCTGCTACCGCTACTAAAATTAGAAAAACTTAAATTAATTGAAAAGAACAATTTAAATTAAAGAGCAATGCAAAACAAATAAATAAATTACTTGGATTAAAAACTACTACCATTAGAGTTTACTTTTATTCCTGTTCTTACTTAATGTGCCATCAATCTGATAGTGACATCGATGTAACATCATTGATTGAAGATTAATTCTGTCTTTGAGATCTGCTCAAATACCTGCTCAATACTTCAACTGGAATTATCAAAAATAAGAAATACTGGTGAAATTTTGTTGGAATATTTTATATTATTGTTATTCAATTCTAAATTAATTTGTTCATAATGACTAAATTTACCTCTTAACCCATTTTGCCCCGCGACCCTTGCCAACCATCTTAATAATTTTTTCTTTTTTCATTGAAGAAATTACCTTTTTAATGAGTTCGCGATCCAATGTAGGATTTATCCTAATGATATCCGCAACAGAAAAAGGCATTCCAAATGCCAGGGCTGTTTGACGAATGATGGCGCTCATGTTGTCACCAGTAGAGGATAACTCAACTTTGTTTTTCAATTCCTGATATGCAGATTTTATTGTTCCGAGTAAGTAATGCCACCAAATAATGAGGTCATGTTTTGCGTCAAACCAGTTTAATGAAGATTTCTTTAGCGCCTCATAATATGAATCCTTTGTTTCTTCAATAATTCTTTCCAAGCTGATATAGCGACCTACTTCAAAACCCTGTTGATAAAGAAGCAGAAGCGTAAGTAGACGTGATACGCGTCCATTTCCATCACGGAATGGATGTATACAAAGGAAATCCAAAATAAAATTTGAAACAGCAATAAGTTCTGGCAACTTATTGCTGTTTGCAGTGTCGTTATAAGCATGACAAAGCTGCTCCATGTACTTAGGAACATCCGTTGGTGCTACAGGAGTAAATCTGACTATCCTTTCACCATTTGATAAAATTTCAATAATGTCGTTACTTCTCTCTTTCCACTTCCCAGCATCACTAATCATGCCCCCTTGCGAAAGTGCGTGTAATTTTTGGATGGATGCAGGATTTATATCAATTTTCTTGTAATTACGATTGATGTGATCGAGCGCCCGTCTATATCCAACAATCTCTTCTTCGGGTCGATCCATTGGTTTCAATTTACCAAGAACTAACGGAACAAGGCGTTTTTTATCAACCTCAACACCTTCAATTCGATTCGATGATTCCGTGCTTTGAATGATGGCATACTCCCGGAGTTTTTCCATCACTTCGGGTCTCACAGTCTTCCACATTTCCTGCATGCCGCGAGCTTCCGCACATTGGGACAGAAACCATGTGGTAGCTGAATTAAAAAGCGCTGACTTTAAATAACGATCACTGAATGAATTCATTTCATTCTCCAAATTAGATTCCCCATTTATTACCCAATTTAATTTATATTACCCAATTTGTAAATAATTAAAAAAATCCTATCATATTGAACGATTGATCTATCGGGGCCTAGCGTGGTATCCAAGAGATAGGTTCAGGTAGTATCAACGATAGATGCTGATTTTTGTCCTTCAAGTTTTTTTGTAATATACTCTAACCTTTGATCATTATTAACATCATCTTAAAAGCTTCATGGGCATTAACAGCATGAGGAATGTCGGCCGGCATGATTATGCTTTCCCCTGCTTTCAGTTTGTGAGAGATCCCGTCAATAACAATTTCTCCCTCTCCTTCTATTACGTTAACAATTGCATCAAATGGGGCTCGATGCTCACTCAGTCTTTGGTCTTTGTCAAAGGCAAAGACCATTACTCCACCAGCTTTATTTTCCAAAATTTGACTCGATACAATTCCTTTATTCTGCATTTGAACCACATCTTTAAGTACAAATTTAATTCCCTTCTCCATCTTTAGCTCCTATTTAGATAATTTTTATACATTGTCATTTGTCTTCTTCTTTGATTGGTGTCTTTTCATAACTCCAACCTGTTTTGAGTCCGATCAAAAAATAAACAAAAAGCACGGTTCCAATTGTGAAGATTGAATCTCCTAATATTCGAGCCCACCTTAATTTTTCAATCAGAGGGGTTTGTAAAAATTCAGACCCCCTTGCATACCATAAGCCAACTTCTACTGATGCCCAAGTTTGCATTAACCCTATTGGTAGCATGGAAAGAAGGACCATTAGAATAAGTCCCCCATTCATGGCAGCAAATGATCCGAATAAAATAGAGTTTTTCCATTCTCTTCCTTCAGTAAGTTTTCTAAGGACTAACAGAACAAGTCCTAGTGAAAGAAGACCATAGACTCCAAACATTGCTGTATGAGCATGAACTGCGGTTGTATTTAGTCCTTGCATATAATAAAGAGCCACTGGAGGATTAATTAAAAATCCAAACAGGCCAGCTCCAACTAGATTCCAAAATGCAACTCCCACAAAAAAGATAATTGGCCAACGATAAGCATTTGTCCAACTTGTCATTCCTCTTGTCTTGTATGTCTCGAAAGCTTCTGTTCCAATCAACACAAGAGGTACTACTTCAAGAGCAGAAAAACATGCTCCAATAGCGGTTATGGAAATTGGAGTTCCGGAAAAATAAAGGTGATGAAATGTTCCTGGAATACCACCTACCAAATATATAGATGCAGCAAAAAGAGTGTTTCTGGTACCTGATTCGGCCCTTATAAGTCTAAGTTTGTAAAATACCAAAGCCAAAGCTGCGGTGGCAAAAACCTCAAAAAATCCCTCGACCCAAAGGTGAACTACCCACCATCGCCAGTATTCCATAATTGAGATATGAGTTTTTGCGCCATAAAAGAGTCCTGCCGCATAGAAAAGTCCAATTGCCGTTGCGGCACCAGTAAAAAGTGCTAGTAGATGATTACCTTTATCCGTTTTCTTTAATGCTGGCGCGATCCCCCTAAGCATCAGCATGAGCCACAAAAGAAGACCAACTAAAAGTGCAATTTGCCAAATTCTACCAAGATCTGTGTATTCATATCCCTGATGCCCTAAATAGAAACTTAGATCAAGATCAATCAGATGATGAATAGCAACGAATTCTCCAGTCATCGATCCCACAACAACAATAAAAAGGGCAACAAAAAGAACATTCACTCCAAACAGTTGACCTTTAGGGTCTTTGCCCCCATTGATTATAGGAGCAAGAAAAAGCCCTGCTGTTAAGAATGAAGTTGCAATCCAAAACAGGCCTGCCTGAATATGCCATGTGCGAACAATGGAATAAGGCAAGTATTTAGAAATGGGGAATCCATAGAAACTCTGACCTTCAATTGAATAATGAGCTAGAACTGCCCCTAAAAGAACTTGTGCAAGAAATAGACCCGCGATAACGAAGACGAACTTCCATAATGCCCTCATGGAGTCTGTTACAACAATTTGTGCCATTGGATCGCTTGCAGGAAGTTCGATTTGTTCATCTTCTCTTCTCTTGAATGAATTGTACCAAACTAATAATCCAACACCTGCCAGTAGCAAAAAGATTGATACTATCGACCAAAAAATACTACTCGTTGTTACTTCATTATCAATCAATGGTTCATGAGGCCAATTGTTAGTATAGGTAAAGACCTCCCCGGGCCTCTTTGTAGAACTGGCCCAAGCTGACCAAAAAATAAAGGCAGCAAAGAGTTTTCTATGCTCATCCGTTTTTAGAATATCTTCTTGAATAGCATAATCTTCTCTAAGAGACTGAAAGTTCGGATCTCCCCCTAAAAGTCCTACATAGTAATTTTTTACCTTCTTAATGGCCTCAACTCTTTCAGCGGAGAGGGTGATTGAATCATTTTCTTTATTAAAAGTATTGGTTCGATAATCTTCTAGGGTCATAGCTTTGACTTGTGCCATTTCCATTGGACTAAGATTTTTCACATCTTTATCAAAAATCTTTTTGGCAATGATGCTTTGATAAGCAACAATCTCACGATGAAGCCAATCCGCCGTCCAGTCAGGAGCTTGATATGCGCCATGTCCCCATACTGATCCAACTTGTTGCCCGCCCGTTGATTGCCAAACAAGCTGGCCATTTAAAATGTCATCTTTGGTAAATACTGTCTGACCATCTGAGCTTTTGACTACTTCAGGGATGGGTGGAGCCTGCCGGTAAATTTCTCGACCAAAAAATCCCAAGATGAAAAAAGTACCAATAAGAACTCCAAATAAAGTTAACCAATATTTTTTTGTTTTCATTTTACACTCTTCTTTGCACAGGATGATTTATACTATTCTTTTGTTTTTCAATGTTCGTGCCAAAATATATGTTTGAAATTTCAATTAGTTATGTTTTTTCGTTATGAATTAAACAACATATTGTGTTGCTATTTTTATAACATCGTTATATAATGCATAACATGAATAAAGATCAAAGCATTTTGGAATTGGTTTTAAATCTCACTGAAGCTATCAATTCTGGGGATCGTTACTTAAGACTCTTGAAAACAATTACTAACTCCCTTCCATGTGATGCAGCAAGCTTGATGGTGAAAGAAGATCATTCCCTTAAGATAGTTGCTTCGCTCGGCCTTGATGAAATTGTGGAAACAAAAGCCTTCAAGATAAAAGATCACCCCAGGCTGGAAATAATTTTCAAGTCTTCCGGACCTGTTGTTTTTCCACACAACAGCAATCTTCCAGATCCTTTTGACGGACTCATTGCTCATGATCACGAGGCTGACTTAAAAGTACACGCCTGCCTTGGCTGTCCCCTAGAAGTTGAAGGTAAAGTAATCGGTGTTTTGACGGTCGACGCCATAAAACCTCATAAATTCGATAACGTTGATAAAGAGTGGTTAAAAACAATTTCCGCTCTCGCTGGTGCCACATTACAAACATCCCTTCTGATAAACAAACTAGAATCACTTGCCGAAATGGAAAAAAGATTTGCTCAGAGTTTTGTTGCAGAAACCAATAAACAACAAGAGGTTGAACTTGTAGGTATGTCTCCTATTATTAACCAAATAAAAAAACATATTGAAATTGTCGCACAATCGAATCTCTCAATTCTGGTAACAGGCGAAACTGGCGTTGGCAAAGAAATTGTAGTCAGATTGATTCACAAAAATAGCTCTAGAGCCAACCAACCGCTTGTTTATGTCAACTGTGCTGCACTTCCAGAGAACATCGTAGAAAGTGAACTCTTTGGTCACGTCAAGGGAGCTTTCACAGGTGCCGTTAGCGATAGAATGGGAAAATTTCAGTTGGCCAATAATGGGACCTTATTTTTAGATGAAATTGGAGAACTTCCCCTTCATGTTCAGGCAAAACTGCTTAGGGCTCTACAGGAGGGGGAAGTGCAAAAAGTTGGAGCTGATAAAATATCAAAAGTTAATGTCAGATTTATTGCTGCTACCAACAGAAATCTGGAAGACGAAGTGCAAAAAGGGTGTTTCAGATCAGATCTTTTTCATCGACTTAGCGTGTACCCCATAAACGTTCCTGCTCTTAGGGAGAGAAAAGAGGATATTTCACTTTTGATACGTTTTTTTTCAAATGAATTTCAAAGACGGCTTGGAACCAATACAGTAAGGGTTACCCAAGAAGCCCAAGAAAAGCTTGTAAATTACTCGTGGCCAGGAAATGTTCGAGAATTAAAAAACTTACTTAGTCGCGCCATACTCACAGCAAAAAACAGATCTTCATCTGGCCAGGTGTTAAATCTCAAGGAATCAGATTTTGCAGCTCTTCCCCAAGATAAAACCCTTCACGAAGATAAAACTCTCAAAACAGTTAAAGAAACCAATACTCTCAAGGAAGCAACGCAGTCTTTTCAAAAACATTTTATCTTAAAAAAACTAAGTGATCATAACTTCAACTGGTCTCAAACAGCAAAAAATATTGGAATGCATCGATCGAATCTCCACAATCTAGGGATTAAGCTGGGAATAAAAAAATGATATCTTTTGGTAAAAAGGATCACAAAAACCAGGTTACAATAAATTGCGATCTCTTTTTGCACTTTGCACTTGTGTGCCTCCCGACTTGGACCCACTGGAGCTTATTATTGGGGACATATTTCAAAAATTTGCTTTATTCGCCAATTTCCTCTTCCTGAAGAATTGGATTTATTTGGTCAAGTGCATCGAGAAAGCTTCCGAGGGCTCTAAGACATTTATTATTTGTTTGGGTGAACTCAGCGCCGACTTTTCTAACTGCTCCTTTAACCTGAATTCTCACAATTCTTGTTTTAAGTGGAATATAAAGGGATTGATTTAAATAAAAACGAATGTCTAGGATTTGGTTCTCTTTAATTTGAAAGATTTCAAAAGGCTCACCTTCTGCATCAAGGTCAAATCCAATTCCAAGTTTATTTATGTCGTGTATTACTAAACGGTGAAACCCTTTTTCTGGAACAACGGCAAAAAGAGAAAAAATTTCCTGTATTGAAATCCTGGGCGCGCGCCTTCGTTCACTTTGTGGTTTGTTCATTTGTCAATCTCCTGGGGAGTCCATTTTTTGTTAATGGAAGTGCCTCGGTTTGTTGGGTGAATTTTCTGAGGCTAGTAATAGATTCAAGGGCTTCTTCGCCGGCTTTTTTAAGCTCTATAGAAACCCCTCTTTTATTCATAAAATGTGAGTGTTGCGTTTCGTGAAGATGCGAAATGGTGATTGCTGCATGTCTTGTAAGAAAATACAACTTTGAATGAAAATAAGCAGTTTTTACAAGTTCTGGCGTCCAGTTATCCGCGGCTTTAAGAATTTGCTTTTGAAGTGATAGCCATTTGTTGTGAAACGTAGACCACTCTTTTTGGTTGTACGAAAGGTGATAACCATCTTTCCACTGACTGCCGACGCGTCTTTTTTTGCTGAGTCTGTTATAAGTGGTATTGGAATTCTTAAACTGACCTTCTAGTGTAAGGAGAAATTGTTTAATTTCTGTGAATTCTATTGAGGCTTTTTTTCTGACCCGTGTGTGGAACTCCTCAAGTCTTGTTTTATATGTGTCATCGTTTTCGCCACCAAGAAAATAACGGGACTCAAAAATAACCTTTTGTTTTAGCTTTTCAAAATATTGCCCCAGGGTTTTTGTAACATTTTCGGGTTGACCGTCGTCAAAAAGCAGGTGCAGGTTATAATAACCGCGTGGCAGTGCTGCTGCGTTTTGGTCCTTAATTGATTGTGTTTGAAAAAAGTTGTTTTTAAAAGTTACAGGAATCACCTGTTGGTATTCAATTCTGTTTAGAAGTGTATCTCCATCGCCAATCAGGTAAATTTTAAGTTTAGTATCATCTGGCAAATTTGAGGCTATATAAAATTTGGGGGCCAGTAGATCCAAATCCGATAATGCAACAGTTACTTGTTGTCCAAATTTTTGAAGATCCGTATCGGCGGCATGTTTTAGGTTTTTGTAATCATCGGCCGTAACATCTTCCATGT
>CAZQUK010000175.1:6092-7596 GCA_964596435.1 uncultured Oligoflexia bacterium | reverse complement strand
GAGCGTCCCTTGAGATAGTTCCCTAATAGATGTCCAGTGACGGTTGATATGATCGCACCTGCCGCGATCTGGGCTGCAAAGAGACCCCAAGACTTTAAAGTCTCTTTCCATGCACCATCCGACGTTGGTTTGTTTTCTGTGTTTGGTTGTTCTTGTTCCATTTTTGCGTACTCCTAGGAAAAGTTACACCTGTACGAATGTACATGTGAGAGCGAAATTCGTTCCATATTACTTATACATAATAGTAGTAGAAAATTACAAAACGGGCGTGGCTGCGTAAAGCTGTGCCTTTTTGGCATAAGTAGATTTTAGGATCACAAAACTTATCAGGAGGGGCGCCGCTATGAAGTTAGTAACAAAAGAGCTTGAACGAAAATTTCCGCCACTGCGGTCAATGGACGGCAAGGATGCGATGATTTATGCAAAGTTTTTTCATCCGATGTCGTCATGGACTTGGTACGCGACAGAATATGACCCGGAAGAGCGCATGTTCTTCGGTCTGGTGGAAGGGCACGAAATAGAGTTGGGATATTTCAGTCTTGATGAACTTGAAGAAGTTCGTGTCCACGGTCTTGGCATCGAACGCGATATGTACTGGGAACCAAAATTATTATCAGAAGTAAAACAACAATTACGGCAGTGCTAGTTTGGGCTGCCCTGTGAAAGGGCAAACATGGATAGGAAACTTGATACTGCGGATTGGATTTTGATGGCAGGTCATTTGGCTGGTGCGATTTCAATATTTTTGATTTCGGCGGCATCGATTTGGAAAATAAAAGGCTCGCTGCCAGAAACGCCGGTGTTCACACCGTCAAGACCCGGCACAACTCAGCAGAAAGGATATTTCGATACGTGATTTATGGAAGTACAAAATAAAGATCTTGTGCATGCAAGAGCGCAGCGGCTGTTCCCATATTTGAACGAGCAGTTGCATTATGATCCCGTCGACGAAAGACTTGGAAATGCATTCCGTTTCTGTTTTCTGGTTTTGCAATCGCCGAGAAAATATCTTGATGCGTTCAAACATGGGGAACTGACGATTGACATGGAACTTGTTGATGATCTGTATTGGGAATTCCGAGCAGAGTTGCCAGAGCCTGGTGGACTGATGCTGCAAGAAAAGCAAATCATCACCACCCACAACGACGAGGTAAAAAAATATCTCGGGCAAGCGCCGATGTTGAGGGTGGTTGGACTCGGAAGATAACTTATAATTATGCTGCCAGTTGACCCGGTAGGACTGCACTTATCCTCCGGGTTGACTGGCATTTTCGTTTTCTAACTGGGAGGAAAAGTTATGCTGGAACAAAAACGATTCGAAAAATATTTAGATTACCTTCGCGCCACGGGAAAGAAGGACGCAACACTTGAGGCGTACCGGTCATCACACCGTGAGTTTTGCCGATTCTTATCGGCGCAGAACGCGGTAGCACCTGATCTTGCCCGGGTTACAGGTTTAGATATAAGAAGCTGGAAGAGTGCCTTGCTGGCGCAAAGCAAAGCC
>CAZQUK010000175.1:0-6082 GCA_964596435.1 uncultured Oligoflexia bacterium | reverse complement strand
CCCCCGCCACTATCAACGCAAGGCTGATTGCAATAAAGGCTTACGCAGATTGGGCTCATATGCAGCGGATGTTATCACGGCAACAGATTGATACAATCAAAGCAGTGCCAGAAGTTCAGATGCCTCAGCTTGGTGCCAAGGTGCTTGATCCTGATTCATTCCGGCGGTTTCTGCGGGCAGTAGAATTACAGGCGACGGCACGAGATCGTGCCATAGTATATCTGTTACTCTCGGGTCTGAGGATCAGTGAAGTCGCCGGTCTTCGTGCGGCGGACATTGAATTGAATGCTCATCGAGGATCATTATATATACGAGGCGAGCATGTTAAACGTTCTGCCTACCGGCAAGTACCATTATCGCGGCAGGCGCGGGTATATCTGGCGGAGCACCTTAAAGTTACAACTCCGGACGGGATAGTATTTCATGGCGAGCGCGGCGCAATGACCACGGACGGAATTTACAAGGTGGTTGCCAAATATGGGCAGATGTCTGGGGTTGATATCCATCCACACCTTTTGCGCCATCACTTCAGCCGGGGGTACCTTGATGCAAATCAAAACGACATCGTGGGGCTACAACTGCTCCTTGGGCACGCCCAACTCGAAACCACCGCACGTTATTATGCTCGAAAGCGGTTTGAGGATTTGGAAGCCGGCGTAGAAAAAGTGGCGATGTAATTGGTACTGCTGCGGCTTCGGGTCGCCGCAGCCTATTCTTCAAAAAAATCGTGATCCAGTTTCTTTACGTCAAAGCGGTGTTCTAAAACTACGCCAAGACCATGCTCAAACATTTGTTCGGCAAGGCGTTCCCCATCGATAAGAATAACGCGACTATCAATCCTTTGAACATATTCTGCGGCATCATCTGTAAAATGTGATGTTGTGATAAAAAGCCCTTTTTTAGCTTTTCTTTCGTTCAAAGAACCAACAAACTGTTGAATGGCTGGACGCCCAACGCCGGAACCTTCCTGATACCGTTTTGCCTGCACGTATATCATATCCAAACCAAGGGGGTCTTGGCTGATCTCACCATCGATACCACCATCACCAACCCCGCCGCGATGGATTACTGAACTTGGGTCTACCCCGTAACCCATTCGTTTAAGCAGCTCAACAACTAGACGTTCAAATCCTGTTGGTGCCAACTGCCTGGCTTGTGTTAACAGCTCTGAACAGACCGATGCTCGTAATTTAGCGTAACTTGTTTCTAGCTCTTCAACAGGATTTTGAAGATTTTCAACATTGTGCTCCTCGGATACACGATCAGATTCTACGGCTGCGCCCTTTTTCTTTGAAAGTGCCTGAAAGGCTCTAAAGGATTCAAATTGAGCTAAAAATTTAATGTCGATTCTCTGTGGAGGTTTTTCAAGGACGGTTTTACCAGCGGCGGTTATTTCATATTGTCCACGAGCTGGGCGATTAAGAAGACCTGCTCGTTGTAAATATACAAGACACCAATATACACGGTTATCAACTACCCGTTGCGTTTTACTTGGCAGCAGCTGTGATTGTTCCTCGGGAGTAAGCCGAAATTCTGCAGTTACATCTGATATCACGTCACGCGAGCCAGATACTTTACGCCCCTCTACAGAGCGAAGAACCGTTAACATCATGCTTTGAAAATCAGGAATTGCCATTTAGCACCTCGCTCAGAAACACTTTAATAGTTAGGGCACATTCACATTATATTATGCGTTCTTATTTATGATTTTTATACGGGTAATATCTGCCTAGATTTGACTGCTTTGCATGTTTCTTGAGAAAGGGCAGGAATAATAAACCCGACGAAACAGCGCGTTATACAGGGAAGCGAGGGTTGAAAGAGTGCCACTATGGCTTTCATGTTTAACTTAACCGCGCAAGCTATGTAGTTATCCTCAGGGCTTCGTATCCGCTACTAATTGCGTAGGAATTTTCTTTTTTTCGACACCATCGTCTAGATAATTTTTCTCGAAATTTACGGCGAATAAATTTGTGTGTGTCAAGGACACTAATGCACATCCGGAATTCAACGTGTATACAACTTACAGTGCGGGCTAGGCGGCTTCTTTGAGTTTTCTTGATTCTAGTACTTCTTCGACCGTGAGTAATTTCAAGTCAAGTCCCTCTTCTCGCTCCAAACGAGACATTTCTGCATAAGCGTCACGACTAATGTCAGTGCCTACAATATATCCACGTCCATGAGCTTTAAGATGTTTATAAAAGGAATCGAGGGTTGGGCGTCCGACGGGGCTTTGCTTTACTTGAATTGGTGCTCCATCTGAAATTATTTTACCATCAACTCCGCCATCTCCAGAATGGCGTTCACTGGGTTCTCCTCCCAAAAGTCGAACCATCCTGTCTTGAAAATCAAATGGATTCAGGCGCTTCAATTGGCAAGCTGATAGTTCTGAAATAGAAACTTCTTTGCAGTCACTACCTATTTCTGCAAGACGCTTTCTTATTATTTTTGTTGCTTTGTCAGAAATGTCGCAACCAATATATTTTCTTCTCAGCTCGTGAGCGGCAACGACAGCTGTACCACAGCCGCAAAAGAAATCCGCGACTATTCCACCATCTTTACATGCGCCAGAGATAATTCTTTTTAATAATTTTTTTGGCTTTTGAGTATCCCAACCGACACGTTCACTGTCGCCAGATTGGAGTGAGTTGATGTCAGTCCAAACATCTTCAAGAATCTTTCCTTCATCAATGTAGTATCGATAAAGCTTCTTTTTTCCAGTGCCCCATTTTTCCACGTATTCTCTGTTATCTTTATCAACACCCATTCTGCCGCCGTAGTTTTTTCCGCTTGAGTCATTTTTATGTGGTGTTAGAGAGCCTCGCACTTCTTTAGCCTTGCAGTTAAATACAAATTTTTTTATATCTTTTGCATACCAAAGGATAGTGTCGTGTTTTTTTGCAAAAGACTTTTTACCTTTTCCACCCTGAGAATAAGACCAAATTATTTCATTCACCATATGTTTGCTGCCAGAATCGATACTTGTTCCTCCGCCGAATATTTTGTCCAATGCGGTTTTAATATGATGAATAGCTCTGTAGTCCATATGAACAAAAAGTGATCCAGAGGGTTTCAAAAGCCTGTGCATTTGGTCTAAGCGCTTTGTCATCCATGAAATAAATGAGTCTAACCCACCTTTTCTGTAGTCCTCATATGCTACTTCGACAGTATCACCCCAAATCGTTTCGTACTTCCTGCCCGAGAAAAAGGGAGGATCTATATAAATAAGATCAATGGACTCGGAAGGGAGTCTTTTCATTACTTCTAGATTATCTGCACAGTAAATTACTCCCGTTTCAATGGTGCGTGCGGTTGCCGTGGACTTTACTTTTTTTAAAGGAAACTTGACTATTTTACCCATACTCAATACTTGTCGGCTCCATTTTACAAAACTTGATACTTTGATGTTGAGTTATAAAGCTTTATGCTGATTGCCCTTTTTGAGATGGAGCCAAAAATCATGTATCATACTAAAATAGTCAATTTTGTGTTGGATAGTTGCCTTACGTGTGATAGTCAGCGTACGTGCTTGAAAACAATAAGGTTCCAATAATTTCTCGTGGTTTACCGTACCGTTCAGTCAGCGAGGCGGAGCAGTCAAGGCGAGTTGCTCGCAAACCTAAGTATGGGAGCCCGTTCAAAATTCCGACTACTGGCATTGAGTCAACAGTGTGCCACTATCCAATACGCCTTGACGTATACGGAAATGGCTGTGGTCATGATTGCACCTATTGCTATTCCAAATCTATTTCGCATTTTTTTCAACGCTGGGACAACACAAATCCACTAAATGCAAACATTGATGACATCAAAAGCACTTTTCGACGTATCTTCGAAACGAAGAAAAAAGATAAGCTGCGCCCATATCTAGAAACTTTTGTTCCTATTCGTCTTGGTGGGATGACTGACTTGTTTCAGCCGATAGACACTGAACGGCGGTTATCTTTGGAGACGCTTAAACTTCTAAATCACTATGACTACCCCGCAATTATTGTAACAAAAGGGTCGGCATTGATTAATAATGAAGACGCACTAAATTTATTAGCCGAGGGCAACTACCTGGTGCAGGTTACAATCACCACTGCTTCGGAGGAATATTCGCGGCTGGTCGAGCCCGGTGCGCCGACCCCAAAAGCCAGAATTGATTTAATTAAACAACTTAAAGTACGCGGGATACCTGTACAAGGTCGTGTTTCACCGCTATTTCCTTTGGTTCCCGTTGGTAGAGATCCTAACGACCTAAGTGCGCCACGATTGAAATATTTTTCTCTCGATTTAATAGATGAGATCATTGGGGCAGGAGCCTTTCACGTTATTGCAGAATTTTTGCGGTTGTCGGGGTTCGCGAGAAATTTTTTTAGAAATGCTACCGGTGTTGATCTTTATGAGTTTTATACAAATAAGGCATCATGTAGCCTGCTTTCCTATCGGAAGTACCCTCAGGCAGATAAGGTTCTGCTGTTTAAAATAATTCGTGAACGATGCCTATCTTCTTCAATAGGTTTTTCAGTGTGTCCCGACGAAGGCGATGATCCCGGCTTAGATACAACGGTGAATTGTTGTGGCACAGATGGTCTGCCTGGGTTTGAAAACTGCCTGAACCGGGAACGTTTGAATATCGACATAAACGAAGCAGACTTTACGCCCGGCTTGACGACTGTTACCGAAAGCAACAAAGAGGTTCAAGATGTCCAAGCGTAAATATACCGGAATCAACATCCAGTACCCGATTTCTCAAGCTATCGTTGAGGGCAAGAAAACTATCGAGACCAGGACTTACCCGATTCCCGCGCATTTAGTGAATCAAGAACTGTTGATTATCGAAACACCAGGTAAAGAAGGCAAATTTACAGCACGCATTATTGGCTCTGTGGTTTTCGGAGAATCATTTCAATACAAGACAGCAGATGCGTTTTATGCGGACACGCCAAAACACCTTGTGACACCGGATTCAGTGTGGGCTTTTAGTTCTAAAAAACCAAAATTTGGCTGGACTGTATCGCAGGTGCGAGCGTTTAAGAAGCCGTTGCCGGCACCAAAGAAAAAAGGAATCAAGTTCACCAAGAACATTCAGATTTAGTTCTGTGTGGTTTTATGCGTTAGCATATATCAACGTAAGTTACTGACAGTCCCGCCTTGTTTTGCTTTTTATAACAAATGTCGAACTTGCTGCGTCGATATGTATTACAAACTATCTTTGCGGCTGGATGATGTTCCTCACAATATAGGTAGCACTTAATGCGATCTACACGTTCCATTCTAAAGTAATCAAGCCACCCTGAATTTCTGAGATTGCCCTTAATTTGAGAGAGATAGATAAAATAATCGAGGCACTGGGCAAATGCGTCGAGTTCTTTGTTTTTGGCAACCTTAAGTTCAATAATTCCAAGAGTAGTGTCGTCGTCTCGAAAAACAATGTCCATCCGATAGGCGGCATCATCGGACATTGAGACAGCCATTCTTCTGAAACAAATTGGAAACTCTTTCTGAGCACGTAAGCCGTTTGCTTCAAGTTCGCCTATAATGCGACATTGTTCACGATCCTCAGCTGAATGGGCTTCTTTTGGCTCTCTTTCATCTAATTCGCTTTCCTTATATGGTTCCCAATCAGCTCCCTCGACCAATACGTCGCGCCAAGTTGGAATTGCATAGGGTTCTATCCTCGGTGAATCTTTAGTACTCAGTATTTCAAGTGTCATCTTGCGGCTCTGATTGAGAAATGCCAGTCTGCGAGTGAGGAAGTAAAACCACTTCATTTTTTGAAGCGTTCTTTGGTCTGTTTGCTCACTAGTCTGGACTATGCAACGGATTGCGTAATCTTGTCTTGATTGGTTGAGGTAGCCTAATAGCGCAAATGCCCAGGTATCGAGTTCGTATTTGACCTTGGATTTTTCACGATCTTCGGCATCTATTGCTATAATCAATTCACGTGTTGCATCGTTAATGATTACGGAGAGCGATGATGGGAATATTAAACCTAGTTTTCCTCCGGTCTGCTTACGAATGTCTGATTTTGACCATGTTTTGCTTTGAGCGCCACGACGAACGGGCGCCGATCTAGCAGGTGAAAGTCCTGCCTACA
>CAZQUK010000174.1:0-7654 GCA_964596435.1 uncultured Oligoflexia bacterium | reverse complement strand
CGGTAACTGCAAGAAATTTCAGTGAAATTACTTCGGGTAATCCCGACTTCAAATCCTAAGTGCACTCGATTCTCCAAAGGATCTTGCGATGCTCGTGTGGTGTGAGGTGCAACTTCCGGATAGGGAAATGTATGGATTTCTAGAAGGACTAAAACAACAGGTAAAAGCCAAATTCAAGGACAAGGGCAAACCAGATGACGAACCCGGTGAAAAACCAGATTTAGAAAATCGCTGGATACTATCACCGGGTGACAGAAAAAAACTCATTCAAAACCCATGGCTTTACGAACTATGCCTAAGATGCGTGATGAATCACCCGGAGGAATTAAAATTTAACGAAATCAAACTTCCGGATGGCATAACTCAACATGAGCTAATTAGAAAATATCTAGCCACCTGGATTGAAAACGAATTTCTAGTTGTTTCAGATACTGGAATCAAAACCACCAAGGCCCATATCTATGCTCCAAAGGATTGGTACGATGTAAGACAAACAACATATGACAGGGCTTATGCGGATTTAAGAGAAGTTTGCACAAATGAGGCTCAGCAAGAAAACTCTGCTACAAACTATCTCATTTATCGAAACTTCACCAAAAAACAAATCAAGGAATTTATCGCAAGACTTCAAGAACTAAAAAACGAAGTTCTAAATTATCCGTATGAATCTGATCCTACGGAAACACGGTATGCGCTTTTAACTCTGTTTGGCCCACGCGCGCTTGATGAACTTAAAAAATAGCTACAAAGATATGCCATTGGGAATGGGCTATATTTGCCCACTAATAGTTGACAACTATTATCGCAATACATTACACGCAAAAAATTTCGTAGTGCAACTTTTGCGGCTAAACCTATTCGTAACCAGGCTATTCGTCTCCATTTCTAATTTGAATTGTGACTTCTGCCCGTCCACTCTGCCTCCCTGCTGCAATGATGATGGTAGCGCCAGAAATTTTCTGTCCAAGCACATGCCCGAAATTCAGATAACTGATTTATTTAATGAATTGTGTTTTCTATACACTCGCTTGTCGGGTAGTTTCAACAATTAACATTTCAAACATACACTCGGTTGATCTGGGCAGCTATTGTAGGTTTTAGTCTTTTGTGGTTGACGCCTCACGGCTTGGTTGTTAACTATCTGGTACTGAAATAATGCACATTTTTTTGGAGGTTTTTTATATGAATAAAATAATTATAAAAAAGCTGGCTTTATTAACTATTGTGTCACTGTTTGGTTCTTCTTTTGGTGTTGCAGGTCAATTGGATCGATTCTATGGAAAATATTTAGTAAAAAACCCATTAGGGAACATACAGTTTCTTGTTGATTCAAAGGGTAAAACAAGGCTTCTGTCTGATAATCAGCCCGTTTGGGATGTTGAGTTTAGGCTGATTAGTAAAAAATCCAATTTTGGGCCGGACGCGCTGCCTCTTGCTGTAATTACTGTTACATGGGGGTCTGATGAACAAACCATGATGGATGTTTTCACTTTGGGATTCGAAAAAGACGGCAGTAAAAAGAATATTATTCTTCTTAGCGGCTTTAGTACCGAGGTTGACGGGCCAAACGAAACGGCTGGACGGTCTTTTCATGGTGCAGATATTTTTTATTGGAATAAAAGTATAAAGAAATTTCAAAGCATAAAATAAAAAAACACTAGCCTTTTGGAGATTTAAACGGTCACGATATCTTTTGAAAAAAAGCAAAAAAAGGTGGGTACGGATGGCCTTTGGAATTAATCTGTTACCTCTTCAAAAGCAGACTGTGCCTTTGCTGAAAGAATCTGCTGCCAGCGAATCGTGCTTCCAAGCAAACTTGCCGGTTTATTTAATTTACGTTCCCTGGGACAAAGTGATAACTAATTAATTCTTATGAATAATGAATTAAAAAAGTTTATCAAAAACCCAGATAAAACGCTTTATTTAATAGATGTAAGTTCCTTTATTTTCAGGGCTTTTTATGCAATTCGAATGCTTAATAATTCAAAAGGTGAACCTACAAATGCGGTATACGGTGTTGCTGGAATGCTAAGCCGGCTTATACAGGAGGCAAGCCCCAAATACCTGCTTGTTGCCGGGGATTCAGAGGGTCCATCTTTTAGAAACGATCTAGATCCAAACTATAAAGCAAACCGCCAGGAGACGCCTGAGGATCTTATTTCTCAGTTTGAAAAAATTGATACCCTAATTTCCGCAATGGGCATGAAAGTAATAAAAAGTGACAAAATTGAAGCTGACGACTGGATTGGCTGTTTGACCAAAAAATGGAGCGAGAAAAATTCAGATAATAACGTTGTTATAGTTTCAAGCGACAAAGATCTCATGCAACTCATAAACGACAGGGTTGTAATGTGGGATACAATGAAGGCTAAAATCTATGGCCCCTCAGAGGTTAAAGAAAAACATGGAGTAAGACCGGACCAGATAAGGGATTACTTGGGCCTTGTTGGTGACAGCTCAGACAATATTAAAGGTGTTCCAGGTATTGGGCCCAAAACTGCGGCCATACTGCTTGAGGAATACAACACGCTTGAAAACATTCTGGATGCAGCAAAAGACGGCAAAATTAAAGGCAAACGCGGTATTGTAATTCATGAAAACGCTGATCTTGCGCGTCTTGCAGCTTGCCTTGCAACTGTTAAAACCGATATGGATATTGAGCTTAAAGAGGAAGATTATAAATACTCTTTTGTCATCAACAGTAGGATTGAAAATTTATTTAAAGAGCTAGAGTTTGATTCACTTCTTTCAAAGTGGAAGGAAGCATTTCCTGCTCAAGGTTTTTTTGAAGGTATTGGTGGAGGTGGTACTGGTGTAGGTGCTGGCGCAGACACTAGCGATAGTTCTAAGGGCGCAGCTGTGGAGGGGGGTGGGCAATCTATTCTTTCTGAAAGAACTCAAATCAGGGAGCATGATCCTGTTAACTTTAATGCAATAACCACACGTGAAGGTCTTGCGCGGCTAGTTGAAAAAATTCAAGAAAAACAAGTATTTGCAATAGATCTTGAAACAACCTCTTTAAATCCAAGAGAGGCGAGTATTGTTGGGCTGGGGATTGCCTTTGATGCTGCTGAAGCGTTTTATGTTCCAATCGGACACAAGGATACTGAATCCCCACAACTTGATTCAACAGAGGTTCTAAATACACTCAGGCCATTTATTGAGAACAAAAAATTTAGGAAACTTGGGCAAAATTTAAAATATGATTTTAGTGTTCTGATCGCAAATGGAATGAACCCATCAGGCATTTGGGTTGATACAATGGTAGCCTCCTATGTGCTTGACCCTGAGGGGCGGCACAATCTTGATACGCTTGCTAAAAAATACCTTAATCATGAAATGATAAAATTTGAGGATGTCTGCGGAAAAGGTAAAGAGCAGATTCTTTTTAGTGAAGTGCCAATAAGAGTTGCTACCCGATATGCAGCTGAAGATGTTTGGGCCGTTATGGCAATTTGGGACAAGATTGAGCCTGAGTTAAAAAAGGACAAAAAACTTTTAGAAGTTTATGAAAACGTGGATCTGCCACTTGTTGATGTGCTTACAAAAATTGAAATGAATGGTGTGAAAATTGATGAGCCGTGGCTTAAAACACTTTCTAAAAAACTTGGGGAAGAAATTAACTTAATCGAGAAGAAGGTTCGCAGTTATTCCAAATCTAATCCTGATATAAATTTAAATTCACCGCGCCAGGTCGCGGATCTTCTTTTTCAGGAGTTGAAGCTTCCAACTCAAAGTAAGATTAAAACAGGTTTTTCAACCGATGCAAAAGTGTTAGACGCGCTTTCAAGTTTGCACGAGGTTCCGGCTCTTCTTCTTGAATATCGCGAGGTGGCAAAACTTATTGGAACCTATGTTGACCCGCTTCCACTTCTTGTTGATAAAACTTCTGGCAGGGTTCACACAAGTTTTCATCAGGCTGTAACAGCAACAGGAAGGCTTTCTTCTTCAAATCCAAATCTTCAAAATATTCCAATTAGAACAGAAAAGGGCCGCTTAATCAGAAAGGCCTTTGTGCCAGATCATGGTTCCAGGCTTGTTTCTGCGGATTATTCACAGATTGAACTTAGAATTCTTGCCCACTTAAGTGGTGATAAGGATCTTTCCAGGTCTTTTATTGAGGGTGAGGATGTGCATACCCGGACCGCCAGTGAAATTTTTGGTATTTTTCCGGGGGTCGTAGATAAGGCCCAGCGCTCAATTGCAAAAGCCATAAACTTTGGACTCATGTATGGGAAAACCGCATTTGGGCTTTCTGAGGAACTTAAAATTTCAAGAAAAGATGCCAAGGAAATGATTGAAAAGTATTTTGAGCGCTACAGTGGGGTTAAATATTTTCTGGATTCACAAATTGAAAGAGCGCGCGAGTGCGGGTTTGCACAAACCGAGCTTGGAAGGAAGAGGGCACTTATTGAAATTAATTCAAAAAACCATCTTATAAGATCCAACGCAGAGCGAATGGCCATGAATACACCAATTCAGGGAACGGCTGCCGATTTAATGAAGCTTGCAATGATTAATGTACAGACGGCACTTGAAGAAGGAAAATACAAATCAAAAATGATACTCCAAGTACATGATGAGGTGCTTTTAGAGTGCCCACTTGTGGAGGTGGATGCGATTACAAAACTTGTGGTTGTGGAGATGGAAGGCGCAATGAAGCTTAAGGTTCCGCTTAAAGTGAATGTCAGTGTTGGCGATAATTGGATGGAGCTTAAGTAGTTTAAATGACCTTGCTTGGTCTGGGCTGACTAAGTAGTTGTGACTGACAAAAATTTGCATACCACAATTTTTTCCAATTATATTTGCGCATCGTGATAACCAAGCGGTTTGCGCGAAGAAAAATGCCACAAAAAAGACAATTTATAAAAAAAGAATTCTTTGCGCCTCAATAGAATTGTAAATTGCTTTTGAATTATGACCGGTTTTTTTAATAATAAGTAAACTGTGTTTGTGCGCCGGATAAAATGTATCCAGATATTTTTGAAAATTAACAGACCTTGTAAACCTGTTTTTACCCTGAAGCATTCCTTCACAAGACTCATCAAGGTTTTTTGGACCAGTGTCATTTTCGCCCAAAAAATAATAAATATTTTTGCTCAGATATCGTTTTATAATATCAGCATTTTTCCAGCGGCTCATGTATGAGTTTTTTTTATCTAAACCGTATTTGTAATCATTATATTTTTTACATTTTGAGACTGTATTCTTGCCTGGTGTTGTAAAAGTTACTTTGCCATGCGCGTTCATAAATGGTCTTTTTGAATCAAAATAGATAAATGACGATGAGTTTGATGGCGCGTATTTTACCTTAAAATTGTGACCGAGCGTTGATTCAATATCTGAGCCTGCGGCATATCTTTCCACAAACTGTCCGCCTGCAGAATGTCCGGTAACAATAATGTTCTTTAAATTTGGGAAAAAACCAGATTCTGTAATGTTTTTTATAATTATATCAATACATTCAAATGAACTGGTTTGTTTTTTTTTGTTAATTGAGTCATTGCCTCTTTTCCAGCCGCCTTTTGACCAAAAAAGTTCATCGTTTGCATTTAATTCTTTTTTGGTTATGAACCAGGGGGCAATAATCAGTGTGCTTTTGGCTTCTTGGTTTTTTTCTGAAACTTCTTCAATATGGTTAAAATAGTCTTTTGCGTTTCTTAACATGCCGTGGATTACGATTATTAGCCTTGTAACATTTTCATTTTTCTTAATAAGATCTTTATTTACAAATGTTCTGAATTTTAAGTTGTTTATTTGTATGTACTGAATAGTTGGCTTTGAAAATGCGCTACCTGGCAAAATGATAAAGGATACCATTAGGAATAAAAAAAGAAGTGTGGAGAATCTTAAATATATAAAATACGGTTTCATCATTAACATTATAACACTAATTGCGATTTTGTAGTATAAAGCCCACTATGCTTCAATATGTAACATTTTGTTTGCTTTTGAGACATAAAATATTAATCTTTATAAAGCATGACAAGTAAATTAATAAATGAGGACTTTGTATGATTGAAAAAAAGGTTAAGGATTTAATGTTGTCATTAAAAGAGTACGCAACAATTTCAAAAGAAGAAACCATTAAAGATGCGCTCATAGAACTTAACAGGTCACAACTTGATTTAACTGAAGGAAAACACCATCACAGGGCAATTTTAGTTCTAGATGAGAATAAAAAAGTTGTGGGTAAGCTCACTCATTGGTCTATTTTGAAAAGCCTGGAGCCAAAAATATTTAAAGACAGCGATCAAAATTTACTTTTACGTTCACGTTTAAGTAAAGAAAACATTAATAAAATTGAAGAAGAATTTGCAAGTATTTCAACAAGTTTGTCAAAAATGTGTAAAGAAGCTTCAAGTAAAAAAGTATCAGAAGCGATGGTCAAAGTCACAGAAAATATTGACGAAAAAGCCTCTGCTACAGAAGCCATCAGGTTGCTCGTATCGGCCCACTCTCAGTCCACTCTTGTTACAAAAAACGGCAAGGTTGTTGGCATACTAAGGCTTGTGGACGTATTTGAAGAAGTGGCAAAACAAATAAGAGATTCATAAGTCATCAAGGCATTAGTGGGCAAGAAGCCCGTTGCTGGTGTAAAAGGTCGAGGCCTGATAACCGTAGTAGTAGTCGCTAGTTGTTTAAATTACTAAGCTTAACAACTCCGCGGCGTTTTTTTCCATTACGGAAGCGTGTAAGATCCCCTACGAAGAAGATATATTTTCCGTCTTTTTCGTATTTTGCGCGGGCAATTTCAAACTTATACTTGTCGCTATTTTTTGATTTCACAATAAATTTAAGTACTCCGCCAAATTTCTTATATGAAACGTTAGTAATGGACCCATCTTCGGTAGAAAAGTCCTGTGCGCCTTCTCCGTCCTCAAGGTTCCAGCCGTAGATGTTGATTTCAGTTTTATTGGTTTCCTCGATGAAATGGATATTAATTTCTTCGGGGGGGTAGTCGTAATAGTCAACGCTTTTTTGGAGCTTGTTGTAGATCATATCGGTTGCTGTTGAATCGATTTCTGCATTGCGGTCTTTCAGTGCGTTGTAGCGCGGATTAACATCAAGAGCGTCCTGGAGCGAGTTTTTCTCGTCAGTTTTCTGATTGATTTGTGAAATTAATGTGGCTTTTTGAGCTTCATAACCTGCAATAATGTCGGCATCGGTTTCTTCATCAATCAGATCCTGAAGGTCACTTTTTTGGCGTTTTAATTCACGAAGTTCATTGTATGCTGTTTTGTATGGTGCTTCGAGCGTTGTTATTTCTTCGTTATTATCGGTTTTTTCAACGGCTAGATTATCAAGCGAACTGCTTACCATGTTTGCAGTTGCAATTTCTGTAGCAGAAACATTTTCTTTCCATAAAAACATCTTGTTGCTTATAAGAACGGCATCAAGGGTTGAAAGATCATAATTTTTAACCGGCGTTGTATTGAGGAGGTTTTCAGGAGCTGCAGCTTTATCAACCTCACAACCGGTTGCCAGTATAATTCCTAAAACTGCCACAACGAGAACAATCATATAAACTATTTTTTTTGTGTTTTTCATTTTTTTCTCCAAATAAATTTTCTAAAAAAACAAAACAAGTTCACCAATTATAAGTCCGGCTGTATTTACGTTTCTGCCTGCAAGCGGCTTGCTGTACGCAACA
>CAZQUK010000173.1:0-7701 GCA_964596435.1 uncultured Oligoflexia bacterium | reverse complement strand
CGTGCAACAGGCTCAGTGCCTGAGTATCTAACAAACACTCTCCCTTTATTATCGAGCTGTTTTTCTGCTTCTTTTATTGCTTTTATAATTTCCTCATGTTTTTCAAATGGGTCTTTTTTAGTTACCCTGACTTTTTCTTTAACCTGTGGGAAAAGCATTATGTCTTTTTTTAATTCTGATAATTTCTTTCCAGTTTTCCGCATTATTTCTAGAACTTTAAGTCCGGCAACAATTCCATCGCCAGTTGTAACGTGATCCAAAAACACAATATGTCCGGATTGCTCACCTCCCAGGTTATATCCATTCTCTCTCATAACGCTTACAACATAACGATCACCCACTTGAGCCCTGACCATGGAAATACCTTTTTGTTTTAACGTTAACTCCAGTCCAATATTTGACATTGGCGTTGTAACTACAGTGTTTTTGCTCAGTTTTCCCTCTTTTGCCATTAGCATCGCACAAAGACCTATTATCTGATCACCATCAACAATTTCGCCATTTTCGTCGGAAAGAATGCATCTATCGCCATCTCCATCTAGTGAAATGCCGATATCAGCCCTGTATTCTTGCGTGGCTTGCGCCATTTTTTCGGGAAATAGAGCCCCACACTCATCGTTAATATTTAACCCTGTGGGCTTTACAGCTTTTGAAATAACCTCGGCGCCAAGCTCCTCAAAAACAAGCGGTGCAACCTTATAACCAGCTCCATTTGCGCAATCAAGAACAACCCTAATACCCTCAAGATTCATATTGGATGGAAACAGCGCCTTTAAAAATACAAGATATCTTCCAAGTACGTCCTCGATACGAAACGCTTTACCAACAGCATCCTCAACTGGCCTATAAGATTCTAATTCATCACTATTGAACACAAGTCTTTCAATTTCGTTCTCAACATTATCCGGTAATTTATAACCATCCGATGTGAAAATTTTGATTCCATTGTCGTGATACGGATTGTGCGAAGCTGAAATCATAATCCCTGAATCTGCTCGCATACTTTGTGTAACAAATGCAACCCCAGGTGTAGGAAGAGGACCTATAAGAATAACATCGGCCCCCATAGAACATATCCCTGAAGCCAAAGCATGTTCGATCATATAACTTGAAATCCTTGTATCCTTACCAATAACAATTCTTGGTCGTCTTTTGGAATTAATATTCTGTTTTATTTTGTGAACAAAAATATGTGCTGCAGCCTTTCCAACGGCCAAGGCAATTTCACTGGTAATTGGAAAACGATTTGCCATTCCACGAATACCATCTGTTCCAAAAAGTTTAATAATTTTGTTTTTTTTGACCGGACTTTTTACTGTCGTATTATCTTTTGGCGTCATTTGCTCACCATTTTTATTTAAGGGTTACCCGAACTGAACTGGGAATAACTTTAACGAGGGCCACAGATTTTGGTAAAACCACATTTATATCTCTTTGATACTGTCCACGCTTAAAATCTGATAGGTCAACTTCCGCATATACTTTGCTATGATCAAGCTTTTGTAAATCTTCTGGCAGGGCCCTGACTAAAACCGTTACGGTTTTTCTAGAAAGAGAATATTTTCTATTTGTTTTTACCCGAATTGTTACATTTTTTACTCTAAAATTTGGAGAAATTGCCTTTGTTTTAAGCGATACAATCACTTTTGGATCAAGAACTGTAACGTTGTATTCAGATAAATCAAGAGCGGCCTCACGCTCTTCATCTTCACGAAGTCCAGATATATCAACAGGGAGGGTTTTTAATAAACGAATTTTTTTAATAAGTGATTTTGCACCTTGAATTGTGACATGCGACGGCTCCACAGTACTTTGTGTGATTTTGTAGCCTTCAGGACTACTGCCCTGAAGTTTAACCTGCACAGGAACCTGCTTGTTTGATAATTGATCAAGATTAATTACAATTGAAGCCGGGCTTATTGAGAGCACCCTAATACCAATTGGTACCTTTAGATTATCTGAAAAAAACCTGTAAGTCACCGGTCCTGGTTTTTGGGCCGCTGAAAGATCCACTTTAATAGGACTCTCGCGTCTATCAAGTATAACTCTTAAAAATGCCTGTGGACCTGCTAATCTAAAACCAACTCTTGTTGTTACTTCATTTGAAGGTACCATATCGCTGGGGGTTATTATTTCAATCGGTATTTCTTTTGTTACTTCAATATTTCTTGACCCCAGAACAACCGCCCATAAAATTCCAGCAATGACAATTGAAACAATTTTTAGACCAATATTATCTGAAAAAATGCGTTTAACCCAATCCCACCACATGACTTAATTTTCCCCCGAATCGCGACGTATTGACTGGAACCAGTCACGCATTTTGACTGGAATCTTAACCTGAAGATCTGGAATATCCAGAAGTGCAGTTAAGCTCTGTCGAAGTTCCTGTTCATTAAGATTTGCTGTTATTTTGCCATTTTTTGCTAAGTGAACGCGCCCTGTTTCTTCAGAGACAAGAATAACAATAGCATCTGAATCGGATGTAAGGCCAAGAGCCGCCCTATGGCGGGTTCCATATCTTTTATCAACACTTGGATCAACCGATATTGGTAAAAAACACCCAGCAGCAGCTATGCGCCCTTCCGAAATAATTACGGCACCATCATGAATGGGTGAGCTTGGCATAAAAATAGCGTACAAGGTTTCAGAACGAACCCTTGCTTCAAGCTTTGAGCCTGTATCAATGAAATTTTTAAGCCCGGTTTCACGTTCAACAACAATAAGTGCTCCAATTCTGTCTTTTGAAAGAAGATATGATGCTCTCACAACCTCATCTACAATTTCCTGATCCTGTTTTTCAGATATTGATGCTGTAAAAAACGGATTTTTTCCAACAGTTGTAAGCGCGCGTCTTAAATCATCCTGGAACAGAACTATTACAATGATAATCAAGTGGTCAAAAAAATAGGCAAGTAACCAATGTGTGGCAAAAAACTCAAACTGTGAGGAAAGAAAAAACATTAAAGTTATAACACCAAGCCCCGTTAACATTTGCATGGCCCTGGTACCTTTTATAAGAAGAAGAATCCTATAAACAATAAACGCAACGATCCCTACGTCTAAAACATCAATCAGACGCATCGTGGATTGAAGATGAAGAAGTAATTCACCCACTTAAGTTTTTCCTTATTATACCAAAATTAAACTTTTACACGGGAACAGGCGCAGGATCCGAACCCTTTCCACTTTTTGAAGATCCTGATCCAGAATTTTCACCCTTTGCTACTTCCTCTGATTTATTTTCTCCTTGAGCGCCGCTACCACCTGATTCAGACCCTCTTGTAATTTTTCCTCCTTTCAAAATCAGATCAATATCCTTCCCGTCCAGTGTTTCAAACTCTAAAAGCGCTTCTGCCACTGCATGAAGATGATCAAGATTAGCAGCTAAAATTTCTTTTGCTCGATTGTAGTTTCTTTCAACAATGTTTCTGACTTCCTTATCAATGCTTTGTGCAGTTTTGTCGGAATACTCTTTTTTTTGAGTCATATCTCGACCAAGAAAAATCTGATGGTCCTTCTGTCCAAAACTTAAAGGTCCAAGAACATCGCTCATTCCCCATTCACAAACCATTTTGGTAGCGATGTCTGTGGCCCGTTCAATGTCGTTACCGGCCCCTGTGGTTTTCTGATGCAATACAAGCTCCTCTGCCAAACGACCACCCATTAAAAATGCGATCATATTTTCTGCGCGTTCTTTGTCCATATTCATACGATCTTCCTTTGGAAGAGTCTGAGTCAGACCAAGCGCCATTCCCCTTGGAATGATGGTAACCTTGTGTATTGGATCCGTTAAAGGAATGTTTTTTCCAACCAAGGTGTGACCGGCTTCGTGATATGCAGTTGTGCGTTTTTCACTTTCAGAAATTACGATACTTTTCCTCGCAACACCCATAAGAACTTTGTCTTTTGCTTCTTCAAAATCAATCATTTCAAGAAATGACTTTTCAACTCGTGCAGCAAGAAGCGCTGCCTCGTTAACAAGGTTTTCAAGATCGGCACCCGAAAAGCCCGGTGTACCACGGGCAATAACGCCAAGGTCAACGTCTTCCGCCAGTGGGGTTTTTCTTGTATGCACTTTTAAAATTGCGTCTCTACCCTTCATATCCGGGTGCGAAACAACAACACGCCGATCAAAACGTCCAGGCCGTAACAGCGCCGGGTCCAAAACGTCAGGTCTATTTGTTGCAGCAATTAATATAACACCCTCGTTGGACTCAAAACCGTCCATTTCGACAAGCAGCTGATTTAACGTCTGCTCTCTTTCGTCGTGACCACCACCAAGACCTGCACCACGGTGCCTGCCAACAGCATCAATTTCATCAATAAAAATAATACATGGTGCATGTTTTTTGCCCTGTTCAAAAAGATCCCTGACCCTTGAGGCCCCAACTCCAACAAACATTTCAACAAAGTCTGAACCTGAAATCGAAAAAAATGGAGCACCAGCTTCACCCGCTATGGCTCTCGCTAAAAGCGTCTTACCAGTTCCCGGAGGCCCCATAAGAAGAACGCCCCTGGGAATACGACCACCAAGTTTGGTGAATTTTTTTGGGTCCTTAAGAAATTCAATAATTTCTTCAAGCTCCTCTTTTGCTTCTTCAATGCCGGCTACATCCTTGAAAGTTACTTTGTTTTTTTGTTCAGAAAGTAATCTGGCCTTACTTTTCCCAAAGGACATTGCTTTGCCGCCGCCAATTTGAATTTGCCGCATAAAAACAAAGAAAAACAAAAAAAGTAAAAGCATGGGGAACCATGAAACCAGTATCTGCTGCCACACGGGAGTTTTTTCTGGTTTTTCATAATTTGGAATTATGTTGCTCTCCTGGAGGAGTTCAAAAACTTTCGAATTTGTGGTATCACCAACCGTTTCAAAGTCGTACTGTCCGTTAGGCATTGGATCCTTGAATGTTCCAGCGATAATATTGTCTGACTTAAACGTTACATCCTGTACTTTTCCAGCTTTAACCTGGTGAATAAAATCACTGAATTTAAGTTCAGTTTTAATCTTTTTTCCCTGATCAAAAATCTTAAAAAGACTGGCGAAAAGGAGTATCAAAACGAGCCACAGAGCTAATGTTTTATGAGAAGGCTTCATACTAATATTTTAGTTCCTTTTTGAAATTTCTACCAATCATTTGACCTAACATCCATGTAAAATGTTGACAATTTTTAGCGTCATTATTTTACCTCCTTATATGGTGCTTAAAACGTAAATAGCAAATGTATAAGTACAATATGTATACAAAAAATGGTACTACTTGTCTTTGTGTGCAATTTCCTGAATAGCTTCAAAAGCACTTATTATTGAGTTTTTAAAAAGAATGTCTTCGGCTTGAGAATTAGTTTTTACATTTTTTTGTGCCTCAATTCCAAGCTTAATAAGGTAATCGATACCTTTCGGAAATAATTCCTCAATAACTGGAATAAGTTTTTGACGCATACTTGCCCTTAGAAATTTTGGATCCTTATTTGTACTATCTTCCCGCCAAGTTACGCATTCTTCTTTAAGATATTGTTTAAGAATACTTTTTCTAAATTTTAGAAATGGACGCAGCTCAACCCCATGTTGAAAAAATATTCCGCCACCCAATTTTTGAGAAGCACCGGTAAAGAGCCGCCATAAGAGTGTTTCAGCTAAATCATCACCATGATGCGCTGTAAATATCCAGGCCGGAGCAGAATTAGTTAGATTTTTCTTAGAAAATGCCGCCTCGCGAAAACATTTTTTTCTAAGTTTTCTTGCATGATCCTCCCACGACTTTCCATTTGGTGGAGGAAAAAACTTTTCTAAATTAAACACTAAAATTGGCACCCCCCACAACTTTGCCAGTTTTCTAACAAAAGCTTCATCTTTATCAGACTCTTTGCCGCGCCATCCATGGTTGATATGAAGAATGGTAATATTGGCAAATGGAATCACCCGCCTACCGTAATTAATGAGCAAATGCGTTAAGGCAATTGAATCCATCCCTCCAGAGCAAGCAACAAAAACATCCGCATGAAGAGGAAGTTTAATATCGTAAGAGCGGATAAAACCAATAAGCTGCCTTATTAACGTTCCACCGGTATTTTTTGGTCTTGGATACTTTGAATTATTTTTAGTTACTTTTTTTGGGGGAAGCTTTTTCTTTGGCATAATACTCTGGCACCACACCCTACTTGCTTTTCTTAAAAAATCTATCTTTTTTGACGATTATAAAACAAAAAAAACAAGATTCCTTCATTTACTGTCCAAGCACATACGCAAACATTAATGGAGCAACAATGGTTGCATCCGACTCAATAAGAAAGCTTGGAGTATCGGTGGAAAGTTTGCCCCATGTTATTTTTTCATTAGGTACCGCCCCAGAATATGAGCCGTAACTTGTTGTTGAGTCGCTTATCTGACAAAAATAACCCCACAGCGGAACCTTTCTGTGCAGATCCTGGTTAAGCATCGGTACAACACAAATTGTAAAATCTCCAGCAATTCCACCACCTATCTGGAAAAAGCCAATACTTTTACTTGATGACGTTTCCTGATACCAGCCAGCCAGTCTCATCATTGTTTGAATACCGGTTTCAACAGCATAAACACTATCAACCTTCTTAGAAATCACTGCCGCTGTAAAAATATTTCCAAGAGATGAATCCTCCCAGCCTGGCGTGAATATGGGAATGTTTTTTTCAAAAGCTGCGTAAACCCAACTATTTCTAATATCTATCTGGTAATATTGCTTAAGCTTACCCTTTTCAAACAACCTCCATAGAAATTTATGAGGCGGTAAATGTTCTTTTTTAAGTGCAGCTTCTTTCCATTCTTCCAAAATAAGATTTTCGATAAACCTTAATGCTTCCTCTTCTGGAATACAGGTGTCGGTAACCCTGTTAAGACCTTTTTCAAAAAGTTTTTTTTCATCGTTTGGTGTGAGGTCACGCCAATTTTTTATTCTCTCGTATGAATTATGCGCAACAAGATTAAATATATCTTCCTCCAAATTTGCGCCGGTACAGGCAATAGCGTGAACTTTGTCATTTCGTATCATTTCTGCAAGAGAAACACCAAGCTCCGCCGTACTCATAGCACCAGCCAGAGTAATCAGCATTTTGCCTTCATTTTGAATATGCTCTTTATACGCCTCGGCTGCATCTACCAACAAAGCCGCATTAAAATGTTTATAGTGTCTTTTTAAAAAATTACTTATGTGGCTATTTTCACGCATAGCTACACCTTACTTAAATTTTGTTCCATGTCTAATGTTTTTTAAAAAAAATTCAGGCTAGATTATTCTGAATAACCGTCATCGCCATAGGATGTGTCTGAATCTGGCGTGTCACCGGATGAAGTCGTGTCCTCATAATTTGATGGTTCTGATGTATCAACGGGTTCACTTGATGGCTCATCGTATGATTCTGTCGAATACTCGCTACCTTGCGAATCATCTTTCCTATCACAAGAAGCCCCTGTTGCCATAAAAAATAAAACAACTAAAACCAAACTTAAAATTTGCTTGTTCATAAAAATTTCTCCGTTCTTCTAATAAGAATATAAATATATTTTTAAATAAAATAAATTAGAATAAAGTTAAATAGTTATATTTATTTTTGTGTTTCAAAGTGCCACCGGTGTTGCATATTTAACAGGCAGCCTGTGCTAAATTGCATCATAAAAGGCCATGCGTTATAGTTTTATAAAAATTTACCAAGCTGTCTTTTTAA
>CAZQUK010000172.1:0-7706 GCA_964596435.1 uncultured Oligoflexia bacterium | reverse complement strand
TTAATGAATTTTGAAGAATTTTTTTGTCTATTTCGTTATTAATAATTTTAATGATTTCGTTTCCGGATTTTATTAGCTCATCGGTGGTGCTTGCTCTAGGAAGTTGGTCATTTGTAGTAGCAAGAGCGCCAAAAGTTAGATTAAGGAAAAGGGCTGAGAATGACAGTAGGTACAATGAAATCTTTAGACCTTCGGTTTTTTGGATAAGTGATAGTAAAAACAAAGTAATTTTGAGTTTCATGAATAGGCTGTCTTATAACACGCTGCGTCTTAAGTTGCAAGCCTGGTCTAGAGGAAAAACGAATGCACGCAACATTAATTCTTTAGTATAATCAAATAGATATAATATTTATTTGGGGTTGCCGTAAAATGGCCTGGGGTTATTAAACATTTCTGACTAGGGGAGCTTTTCTGTATACAGCGCTTGTCCTTTGGTAGTTAATAAAAATTAAGATTTATATTTGACCTAGATACAGTGAGCGTTGATCCTATTAATATATGATTAAAACTTCAGGCGGCGCATCCCCCTTTTGGGTGCTCATGGCCCTTTTAACTGTCCAATTTCTTTTTGGAATAAACTATGTAATTTCAAAGATTGTTGTTGAGGCATTTCCACCACTAATGTGGGCCAGTTTTCGAATTGTGGTTTCGGCAATAGTGCTTTTTGGAATAGCATATATTTTTAGACGCGATAAGATGCCAAAAGGAAAGGACTTTTATGTTCCTCTTATTGTATTCGCACTTTTAGGCACTGTTATTAATCAGGGATGTTTTTTGGTCGGACTTAAGTATACGACATCAACAAATAGTGCCATTTTAAATACATTGATCCCGGTTTTTACTCTACTGGTTGTGACAATCAGGGGGCAAGAGGCCCTTACTTGGAGACGCGGCCTTGGGTTTTTTAGCGCCCTTTTTGGTGTTTTGGTGATTCGTAAAATTGAAGATTTTCACCTTTCAAATGAAACCTTCATTGGTGACATGTTAATGGTTGTGAACTGTTTTAGTTACGCATTGTTTTTGTCGTATTCGAAAAAACTTTTTGAAAAATATGACAGACTTTGGTCAACAGCATGGCTTTTTGTTTATGGAAGTATTGGCTTAACAATTATTGGCGTTCCTGATTGGATAAATTTTAAGGTTCCTGAACTGACAAACTTGCTGCTTGCATGTGCAGCTTTTGCAATTATTGGTGGAACGCTTGTTAATTATTTTTTAAATAACTGGGCGCTTTCTTATACGCGCTCATCGCACGTGGCGCTTTTTATTTATATACAACCTATTTTTGCAAGTGTTTTGGCCTGGTGGTGGCGTGATGAGGCTATTACAACAAGAATTGCATTTTCATATATTCTAATTCTTACCGGTATGCTCTTGGCCCTAGAGAATGAAAAAAAGACACCCAAGGTGAGCACTGCAACTGATGCAAAACAACGGGTAAAAAAGAGCCCACGGGTTAAAAAGAAATAAATTATAAATCCTGTGTAAGATATTTTTCAGGAAGTTTCTTGCTTGTTTTGGCACCGAGTTCCTCTAATAATTTGACTTGTTGCATGAGGTTTCCGCGGCCCGTGGATATTTTATTAATTGCTGAATCGTAACTTTTTTGGGTGTTTGTTATGTGTTTGCCAATTTCTTCAAGATCAGAAACAAACCCAACAAACTTGTCATAAAGTTGTCCGCCACGGTTTGCTATTTCCATGGCGTTTTTTTCCTGTCGCTCTGTTCGCCATATAGAAGCAACGGTTCTTAACGTGGCAAGCAGGGTTGTTGGACTTACTATAACAATTTTTTTGTCCCATGCGCGTGAAAAGAGATCTTGTTTTGTTTGAAGTGCTGTGGAGAATGCTGCTTCAATTGGCATAAATAAAAGGACCAGTTCCGGGGAATTTAGACCTTCGAGTGTGTCATATTTTTTTGCGCTTAATTCATCAATGTGTTTCTGGATGGAGGTATGGAATTGTTTGAGAAATGTTTCTCTTTCTTTTTCTTGAGCTGTATTTAGAAAACGTTCGTAATCAGTAAGGGAAACCTTTGAATCCACAATAATATGTTTGTTTTCAGGCAGATTAATAACTACGTCGGGTTTTTGGTGCCGACCGTCTTCTGTTTTAAGTGATAAGCCTTTACCCTGAAGCGTGTATTCCTGGCCCTCTCTTAAGCCAGATGCCTCAAGTACGCGCTCAAGAACAATTTCCCCCCAGTTACCTTGAGTCTTGGAATCGCCCTTTAGTGCCTTTGTGAGTTCGGTTGTATCTTCGCTCATTTTTTTATTGACTTCAGTAATGCGTTCAATTTCTTTTTTAAGAGAAAATCGTTCTCTTGCTTCCTGGTTGTAAACATCATCCACCTTTTTATGAAATTCGCTTAAGCGTTCCTTAAGTGGGGTGAGAATATCACTAAGTTTTTTGCCGCTTGATTCCTCAAGCTTTTTTGAGTTGTCGTTCATGATGCGTGTTGCAAGATTTTCAAATTGTTCGCGCTGCTGTTTTTGTAAGCGCTCTTGTTCTGCGGTTTGTGCCTCAAGTTTTTCGTTAAGATTACTAAGATTCGCTTCAGTTTGGCTTAACGTTTTTTCAAGACAAATTATTTTTTCCTGATCGGTTTTGTGATCTTCTGAAAATTTATTGTTTTGAAGTGACAGGGATTCATTTTGACTTGTAAGTGTTGCAATTTGTTTTTCAAATTCTGTTGTTGCGCCCTGTGCGTTTTTTTCCGCTTTTAGGGTTTTGTATTTTACAAGCAGATATCCAAGTGTGAACCCTGTGCCAAGTGCCAGGGCCGCCAAAAGAAAAATATAAATAGTTTCCATGAGTTTTAAGTCCTTTGTGTATTTTCTTTTAACCGAAAAGAAGGTTAAAACCCAAATAATATTTATTGTCCGTCAAGTGGGTAAAATTGCTGGGTGTTTTACTGCGTTATAAAATATTGGCTATATTTGTGGTTACAAAAGTTTTTTTACAACAATAAAACCACCAATAAGGAGCACAGTAAAAATTATTGTTACAAGGTTAAAATACTTTTCTATTATTTCCTTAACTTTTGCACCCCACACATAAAGGGCACTACTTACTAAAAAAAACCTTAGGCCACGACTGCAAATTGATGCAAGCACGAATAATGCAAAGTTTATTTCTGCAACCCCAGCACTAATGGTAAATATTTTATAAGGGATTGGTGTAAATCCAGCCGTGAAAACAGCTAAAAAGGCATTATCCTGATAAAGACTTGCCACATGCATGAAACGTTCGGGCGTGAAACCGGGAATGACCCTAAAAAAGAAATCATCCACCATGCCCCATAAACCCCAACCAATTGAATACCCGGCCATGCCGCCAAGAACTGATCCTAATAAACAGATTGCAGCAAATTTTACTGCGCGTTTTGGTGCGGCAACACCCATTGCGATAAGAAGCACATCGGGTGGTATTGGGAAAAAAGAGGCCTCTGCAAAAGCCAGAAAAAATAGTGCCCAAATTGCATATTTTGTGTCGGCCCAGTGGATAACCCAGTCGTAAGTTTTTCTTACCCAAAGCCCGATATTCAGATATTTCATTAGTTTATTTCACAGCTTCTTCAGTATTGGTACACGTGAGTATTCCAAAAACTGATCCTTTATGTAGTGTTGTATTGTCTTCAACCCAGCCCTTAACTGCAAGAAAATTTGCCTGATTTTTTGTCTTTGCTCGTGTTGCATAAAGGCTCATGGTTGCCTGATTCTCATATAGGTCGTTTAAGTTGAAAATTATTTTATATTTTCCGTCGCCATTAATAAGGGTGCCGTTGTATCTTGATGCTTTTTCACCATTTGAAAGTTTAAGTTCAGTTGAGTGGCCCTCAATTGGTAATTTTAATGAGGCGTTTAATACAAAATCTGCCTTATCTTTTTTTCCAAGTGAATCCGGAAAATTAAGCATACCTTCACAAACAAGTATAAGGCTCTTACCTGGTGCAGGTTGAATTTGGGTTTGTGGTTTGTATTTAATGTTAAAGACTTTTCCAAAAGTAGAAATAATTTCGTTTTGATATTTGTATCCCAAAAAAGAGATAACGCCAATAAGCACCACGACGCTAATAATTAAATAAATTTTTGATTTTCCATTCGACTTTGATTTGAGACCGTTTTTTGCTTTTACCATTTTTTTGCTCCTATATTTCAATAAATACTATTACTTAATGAAACATTTATTCTTAATAATTTGCAAGGACTAACAGTATGGTGCTGGGTGTTAACCCGCATTTGTTGAAGCTTTTTTTAGACGATCCTGAATAGCAAGCCCAAGTCCTTCATTGTACGGGCATTTTTCAGCAAAAATTATTTCACAATCAGATGACTCTAAGCTTCTTAGGTGGGTGAAAAAGTTTTTTGCAGCCTGTTTAAGTGGTGGCTCGTTTCTACTTTTATCAACAAGTTTTTTTACATAGATAATAATTTTATTTTCACTAAAAAAGTCTTTCACTATTTTATTGGGTTCTGTGTCCCAAAGTAAAAAGCCTATTCGTTTTTTTTTGCTTGTAAAATTAAGAAAGTATTCCGTTCCAAGCTTATTTATGAATTCTGGTAATATTAAAACAGTTTGATTTAGTTCATAGTGGTTTTTATAAGGTGTGATTTTTTGATCTAAGGAGTTTTGGCGCCAAGAAAGCGTTGGCATGGTATTTATGATTTCTTGAGGTGATACTGCACCTGAGCGCAGTATGTTGAAATAATTATTTTCGCCATCAATTTCTATTACTGTTGATTCCATACCGACAGGACTTTCACCGCCATCTAGTATTACTGGGATTAGCTCACCGAGTTCTTTTTGAACATCGTGAGCATTTGTTGGGCTGATTTTTCTGAAACGATTTGCACTTGGCACGGCAAGAGGGACCCCGACTTCGTTAATCAGGGAAATGCAGATTGGATGCGATGGCATTCTGATGCCGGCAGAAAACATTCCGCTTGTTGCAATATCAGGGATGAAATCGCCTTTAGGCAATATTATTGTAAGAGAGCCTGGCCAGAAATTGAAAATTAAGGTTTCAATAATTGGAATATTCTTTTTTGGTATGGCTTTTAGCTTAATTATTTTTTTATTATCTAGCGATTGTAATGGATTTTTTAAGTCTACAATACCTGGGCTTAAATGAACTAGGAGCGGATCGAATTTTGAACGTGATTTGGTCTCAAAAATTTTAAGTATCGTAGTCTCGTTTGAAATTAAACCCGCAAGTCCATAAACCGTTTCTGTTGGAACAGCAACAAGCTCACCAGTTAGAATTAATTTGGCGGCAATTTTAATGTTATTGGTTGTCGGTTCTAAAATTTGAGATTTCATTGTCTGGATGCTTTTTTAAATTCTTCAAGAACAATTTCCATTTTCATACCACGAGAACCCTTAAGTAGTACTAGATCGCCGTGTTTAAGGTGTTTTTTTAGAAAATGCGCCATATTTTTTTGATGAGTAAAGTGTTTAACAATACTTTTATTAAACACAGGATTTGATAAAAGCTCTTTGTGTAAATGTTGCATTCTTTTCCCATATAAAAGTATGTTATTTACCCCGTGGGTTTTGATTGGAAACATAAGTTCTTTATGGAAGATAATTTCTTTTTTTCCAAGCTCAAGCATATCGCCAAGGCAGACCCATAGCTTTGAGGAACTTTTGGTTTTATTATCAGCAAGCATTTTAAGTGCGGAGGTCATTGATGTTGGGCTTGCATTATAATGATCACAAATCCACTTGCTTCCTTTAATGTTTATAATTTCTGAGCGCCATTGAATTGGTGTGAATGATTTTAGCCCTTTTTTAAGTTCTCTTGAGTTTAGGCCGTTTCCTGTTGCAATGGAGATTGCTGCAAGAAGGTTCTCGGCATTATGTGATCCTTTAAGTGGTATGGAAAAATTCAGTGTTTTTTCGTTTAATTTGATGTTGAGGGAATTTTTCTGAGGGTTGTGGCTCCCCGTTAGCAAGATGGGTTTGATTGGGGTTTCAATTGTATTTGAATTAAGTGTGAAAAAAATAGTTTTCCTGTTTTTTAGAAGTGGGATGATTTTACTTATATGTGGGTCATCGAGATTAACGGCTATTGCCGCGCCGCGTTTATTGAGGTCCAATAAAATTTTTGTTTCCTCTTTGGCAACTGTCATTATGTTTTTTAGTTTGCTTAGATGCTCGGGTCCAATTCTGGTAAGAACACCTGATGTAGGGTTAACTAATTTTAGGTGTTGTCTCATTGCGCCAATTTCGTCTATTCCAACCTCAATTACTGCAGCTTTATGGTTTTTTCTAAGTTTCATTATGTTTATTGGAATTCCCAAATAACCATTTTCACTGGCGGCACTTTTTAGCACGCGTCCTGGCCATTTTCCTTCCAGTAAAGACGCAAGAAGTTCTTTGGTTGTTGTTTTTCCAACACTTCCGGCAACAGCAATGACGGGAATATCAAACTCTTTTCTCCACGCTGTCGCAAGTAATCTGAATGATTTAAGTGTATCTTTTACCGTAAAAAATACGGCTTTTTGTTTTAAATTTTGACTTAGGTTTTTTGGAATTTTTTTACAGATAACACCTGTTGCACCATTTTTTATAGCTTGATCAATGAAGCTGTGTCCATCAAAGATTTCCCCCTCGATTGCCACAAAAAGTGATTTTTTTCCAAGCTTTCTAGAATCGGTGGTTACTTTTTGAAAAATTTGCACCTTTTTTTTGGGTGCAAAGTGCCTAGTTTGACAATTAATAGCTTTTGAAACGAATTTTGAGCTCAATTGTGATTTTGCTAAGTTCATATGTGGCCGAGAATATCATAAATCCAATAAACCACCCAAGGGTCTTTTTATAAGAAGTTGTGTTAAGAACGTTAAAATATTGTATATTTAGATGTATATAACAGTGAAAGGTTTATGCGTTATGCCAAAAACAAGTGAGAGTACTAAAATTGGGATTCTTATGGGAAGTGATTCGGATATGCCCATTATGGAGAAGGCATCAAAACTGCTAAAGGAATTTGAAGTTGGTTTTGAGATTAATGTTATATCTGCCCACAGGGCGCCTGCTGTTTTAAGAGAGTATGTGCTCTCAGTTCGGGATAGGGGAATTCAGGTTATTATCGCAGGTGCGGGGCTGGCTGCACATTTGCCTGGAGTTGTGGCTTCTTTAACTCCGATCCCTGTTATAGGCGTTCCTATTGCAAGTGGTGGACTTGGTGGACAGGATGCACTTTTTTCTATTGTGCAGATGCCATCGGGGGTTCCTGTGGCAACGGTTGCAATTAATAATTCCACAAATGCCGCGATTTTAGCACTACAGATTTTAGCTTATGGCGGATCTGGCGATCTTAGTTTGCAAAAAAAACTTGAAGAATTTAAGAGTAAGCTCTCACAAAGGAGGCCCTGAGCATGAGGAGTGTTTTTTGCTTTTTATTACTAATAGTTTTTTTTATTAATTCTGGGTCTGCGTTAGGGGGCCGTCAGGCGCCACTTAAGGTTGTTACCTCTATTCCCAGCCTTGTAAGTATTGTTGATGAGGTTGGTGGAATTGATGTTGTTGTTACAACGCTTATTGATGGAGGACAGGATATTCATTTTGCTTTACCTAAACCAGAGGCGGAATTTTTACTTGCTGATGCGGATCTTTTTATTATGAATGGCGCTGATTTGGAGTCTATGTGGCTTTCTGCACTAATATTTCAAACTACAAATAAAAAAATAAAAGAGGAAAAAA
>CAZQUK010000171.1:5522-7773 GCA_964596435.1 uncultured Oligoflexia bacterium | reverse complement strand
AACCTACCAGGAAAATTTAAAACTTTTTGCCCAGAAATTGCTCGTCACCGCCACAAATTATGGAATCCAGTTCAATAAAGAATCCATTATTAAATTTATAAGCGACATGCCGCTGGTTGAAATGCTTAAACAAACAGCCGGCACCCTGGTTTCTATAATTTCAAGCACATCTTTGGTTTTAGTATTTGTACTTTTTATTCTTCTTGGAAAAAAATATAACACAACAAGCAAACCACCTGTTCTTTACTTAAAAATAAACTCGCAAATTAAACGTTATATAATTACTAAAATAATTAGTTCAGCCGTTACAGGTATTTTAGTTGGAATTATCCTTGCCGTTTTTGGACTGGATCTGGCCCTTCTTTTTGGTCTTTTGGCGTTCTTTTTGAATTTTATTCCAACCGTGGGTTCCATTATTGCAACGCTGCTCCCTTTACCAATTGCAATGATTCAATTTGACAGCATGGCCATGATTCTACTTGTCGTTGCAATTCCTGGTTCTGTACAAATTCTTATTGGCAGTATTTTTGAACCAAAGTTTATTGGAGAATCACTAGGCCTCCACCCAATTACAATTTTACTTTCTCTTCTTTTTTGGGGAATGATATGGGGTGGAATCGGCATGGTTCTGTCTATCCCTATAATGGCAAGCCTTAAAATTATTTTCAACGAAATAAATCAGACAAAATCCATATCAAAGTTAATGGAAGGAAAGTTTTAATCAATACCTACGTTAATCACTCTAGGTGGTGGTTAACGTCATGGGTGGGCAGAGGCCAGTATTAGGCTTTTTTTATTAGACAGAGGCCAGTATTAGGCTAGAGTTTTTTTATTATACCACCGAGCACTACAATTAACACATTGGCGTCAACACCTATCACCCATAAAGTCTGAATGCTTTGTGTTTCACGGCACTTAATACATACTTGTCCTTTTAGATCCTTAACACTTAATCTTCTTGGTCCATTTTTAATTGGTTTTATTGGTCCAAGAACAATCTTTTTTACCAGTACTTCGCGCTTAAGTCTGGAAATCACTTTTCCGGCAAGTGGAATATAAGTGCTATGATTATTATTTATCTTTGAGCCTGAAAGAATACCTTTTTTAGGCGGCAATGAACAACTCCAAATTTTTTAGGTTTTTAGTGGTATTTTAATAACAAAAACAGTGCCACCCTGCTTCTGTGCCATCACACCAACACTGCCTTTATGCTCTTCAAAGATTGTTTTTGAAATAAACAACCCAAGCCCAAGCTCTCCTGCACCCGTTTTGGTGCTAAAAGATGAATCAAATATTTTTTTAATATCATCTTCTTTTACACCACACCCATTATCAGCAATTTTAATTATAAGTAAGTTGCCTTCATTCTGTGTGGATATTTTAAGAATACCTGTGTCTTTATTATTTGATTTAATAATAGCCTCTTTGGCATTAATTAAAATATTCATTATTGCTCTTTGTAATTTTCCACTATCACCTATGACGTTATATTTTGATGCAGTAAGATCCAGACTTACTGAAATATTTTCTTTATTAAATAGGATTTCTGTAAGCTCAATTAGATACTTTATAGTATTATGAATATCAATACTGATAGGTTTCTTATCTGGCTCTTGTATGGAACGTATGCTTTCATTTTGCAATTCATTTGTAAGTTTAAGTAATTTATAAAATTGACCAATGAATGTATCATTAAGGACCCTTAATCTATTTTCTAAAACAAGAGCAACATTCTCAATAACCCTAGCGTTTGATTTTAGATGTTTGGTGAAAAGAGCCTTATTTATTTCATAAAGTATGCACTCTTTTGATGTTCTGACTGTCGCACTTCTTGCGCCCTCTGCAAGAACGGCCATTTCTCCAAAAAATTCTTTTTCCTTCACCTTGCCAATGGTCAGTCCCATCTTAATTATATGGACCTCCCCTGTATGGATTAAATACAAAGAACTAACCTTTAAATCCTCGTTTTCATTAAAAATGATTTCATTTGCAAATGTTTTAATAACATTAATTAATGGTGCTATTTCTTCCAACTGTTTATTTTCTAAAGATAACAAAAGTGGAAAACTTTTTAATTCATTATAATCAACGCCTTTTTTTATAATTTCACTCATATTGATCTTTCCTTTTTTAATTAATAACTTTCAAATAATAACGTAATAAGAGCCTGTACTCTAACATTTTTTAGATATTTATATTTTTGCACTGAAATTTAATTAACACACGGCAAAACGCAATGTTTTAACACAAA
>CAZQUK010000171.1:0-5512 GCA_964596435.1 uncultured Oligoflexia bacterium | reverse complement strand
TTTCTATTGGTTTTCTTGCTCACTTACGTTAAGTTTTATATCGTATTTGTTGTCGTCAATTAGCCGTAATCATGGACACATATAGGATGATACTTACGTCTGTCTGTGTGAAAAAAGATTAGCGCTAGCTGATTCTGACAACACAATACAAGGTTACTCTTATGGTATTTTTTGGGATGGAAACACGTTAAACCTTCAAAAAAAATGATAAGCTTAACTAAGTGTCACAAAGAGAACTAACTGCGTCAACGTCAAAATTAACTCAAGGATCTATTCCAAAAACACTTTTGGATCTCTCCATCCCAATGCTCTGGGGTATTCTTTCTATTATTTCGTTTAATATTGTTGACACTTATTTTATAGGACAATTAGGTACCATACCGCTTGCCGCAATTAGTTTTACTTTCCCTGTTGTTTTAATTCTTGGAAATATTGCCTTTGGACTCGGAATTGGAGCATCATCTGTTATTGCAAGAGCACTTGGCGAGGGTAACCGTGAAAAAGTACAAACACTAACAACACACAGTTTACTGCTTGCACTGGTTGTTGTTTTCTTTTTTTTAATTATTGGACTTCTCACCATTGATCCGCTTTTTACGGCACTCGGAGCAAAATCAGACACTCTCCCATTAATTCATGATTATATGGAAATTTGGTATCTTGGTGCATTTTTCCTGATAATACCCATGGTAGGAAATCACGCTATTCGCGCCACTGGCGATACCCGAATACCGGCTCTGATTATGTTCATATCGTCCCTTATTAATATTCTACTTGACCCTCTTTTAATTTTTGGACTTGCAGGTTTTCCACGCCTTGAAATCCAGGGCGCCGCAATTGCCACCGTTATTGCACGCGGGGTAAGTTTAATTTTTGCACTATCAGTGCTTCACTTCAGAAAAAGACTTTTAATATTTAAAATTCCATCTGTAAAATCACTGATTGATTCCTGGAAAACAATTCTTCAAGTAGGACTTCCGGCAGCAACAACCAGCCTGCTTAATTCCATCACACTTAGTATTGCAACAAGGCTTCTTGCCATTTATGGCACATTTGCCGTTGCAGCGTTTGGTGTAGCCTTTAGGGTTGAGGGTTTTGCTCTTGTGGTATTTATGGCTTTTTCTGCAAGCATATCACCTTATGTCGGTCAGAACTGGGGTGCAAAAAAGTTTGACCGCGTAAATAAAGGCATAAAGTATGGATTCATATTTGCACTTTTTTGGGGTTTGGTTCTTACTGCTTTTTTTGCTTTATTTTCCATACCAATCGTCAGTGTTTTCAATAAAACACCGGAAGTTATTGCAATTGCCTCAACGTATTTGCTTATTTTGCCAATAAGTTATGGTGCACAAGGAATCATGATGATTTCCAACTCATCCTTTAATGCACTTGGAAAAGCACTGCGCTCCACAATTTGTATCTTTTCAAAAATGATACTTTTTGTTTTATATTATTTTATAATTTTCAAACCATTTTTTGGTCTTTATGGCGTTTTCATATCAATAGCACTTTCAAATATTTCAATTGGTTTTGTTTCTTTTGTCTGGACCAAAAAAACTATCTGGAAGATCTCATAAAAGAAGTAATGGAGTTTTTATGGATAATGATGATTTAATTTTAATAGGTGTGGCACCACTTAACGAGGCCAAAAGAATCCAAAATATTCTTCTTGAAAACAATATTGTTATTGATTTTAAATATCAAGATAGCACCTGCAAACGCGGATGCACTGTAACTGTTGAGTTATGGGCAAACAAAAATAATCTGGAAGAAATTCATACATTTTTTTCAAAAGAACGGGAACGGCTCTTTGATGGCCTAAATTTTAATCCAGAAGTCGCAAGCTCTGTTTTTGATACAAGCTCAGAAAATGCAACTTGCCCGGCTTGTGGCACAAGTTTTTCAACAAAACAAAACGAGTGCCCTGATTGTGGCCTAGTTTTTCATATGCCTGAAGACGAAGTGTGAACTATCCAAGTTATTTTTTTACGCGAGTACTGTTTGGTTCTTACTGCCAGTTTGTTTCCTGAATCATAAAATGTGCCTTGGCATGTGAACACGCTGGGCACGCATCCGGCGCCTCATTGCCTTCATGAATATAACCACAATTGTTACATTTCCACTTCTGTGAACCTGAGCGCTTAAAAACAGTACCAGATTCAATGTTTTTTATAAGCGCCCTGTAACGACTTTCATGAAACCTTTCGGCAACAATAGTTGCCTCAAAGGTTTTTGCAACATCAGTAAACCCCTCTTCTTTTGCAATTTTAGCAAACTCAGGGTAAAGCTCGGTCCATTCTTCATATTCACCGGCGGCAGCTTCTTTAAGGTTCTCAAGCGTTGAACCAATCTTGCCAGCAGGAAACCTAGCTGTAATTTCCACAACACCGCCTACTAAATATTTAAAGAATTTTTTTGCATGTTCCTTTTCATGATTTGCGGTTTCTTCAAAAATACTTGAAATTTGTACATAACCTTCTTTTTTTGCCTTTGCTGAAAAATATGTATAACGGTTTCTTGCCTGCGATTCACCTGCAAATGCTTTTAATAGATTTTTTTCTGTTCTTGTGCCTTTAATACTCATAAACGAAGTCTCCTGTATTTTCTGAAAAAATTAAAAGATAAATTAATTAATCTTCTTCTTGCTGGGAAAATTCATCTTTTTCCACGCCACAAAGCGGGCAAACCCAATCATCCGGTAAATCATCAAATGATGTTCCTGGATCAATATCGTTATCCGGATCACCTTTTGCCGGATCATAAACATATCCGCATGCATCACAAACATACTTATCCATATATTTTCTCCTCTTTTTATTGTTTTAAATCACAAAGTTCTTTAATACGTTTTGAAATATTTTTTCCGAAACTTTGACACTCAAAAAGTGCCGCAGAATCGGGAACATATTTTACTTTTAGCGGTTCACCAAAAAAATCAAGCTTCATTGATTGCATATAGTCAGCTATTTGATCTGCGGCCTCACCACTCCAACCATAGGAACCAAAAGAGGCCGTAATTAAATTTCTAGGTTTAAGTCCCTTAATGTAAGACAGTATATCTGCAATTGTTGGAAACATGTTGTTATTTAGCGTTGGCGATCCGACAATCAAGGCGCCAGCGGCAAGTAACTCTGTTGCAACATTACTTCTATGACTCCCGGTCATTGACATAACAACTACTTTTATACCCTCTTGCATAAGTCCATCGGTAATCGATCTTGCCATTAAACCAGTACTGGACCACATGGTGTCATAAACAATTACAGCTTTTTTAACAGGCTCCTGTTTAACCCATTTTTGATAGTTCTGGATTATGGTGTCTGTGTTTTTCCTCCAAATAGGGCCATGATCAGGTGCAATTATTTCAAACTGCCAATTTAGTTTTGCAACAGAACCTAAACGTGAAGCAACAGGTACCCCAAGTGGAAGCAGTATATTTGCATAGTATTTTGAAGCTTCTTTATAAATGATATCGGAATCAAACTCATCAACAAAACGCTCACTACTTGCCAAATGCATACCAAAAGCATCTTGTGAAAATAAAAGTTTATCTTTCTCTAAATATGAAAACATACTATCAGGCCAATGCACCATCCTGGTTTCTTCAAATTTAAGCTTCATATTTCCAAGATCAAGCTCATCTCCGGATTTTACAACATTAAGTTTCATGTCGCTGTGGAAATGATCGTTAAGAGCTTTCACACCATTTGGTGAAGCAAACACTTTTGAAATATTAAGCTCTGACACAACGGCAGGAATTGAACCCGAATGGTCAAGCTCCGCGTGATTGGAAACAAGATACTCAATTTTATCTGGGTCAATTACAGTGGCAATTCTTGCAAGCATTTCATCCTTAAAAGAAGCCTTAACTGTATCAACAAGTGTAATTTTGTCTGCAAGTATCAGATAAGCATTATAAGTTGTGCCAGAACTTGTTTCATATCCATGAAAGTTCCTGACCGTCCAGTCTATGGCACCAACCCAAAAAACATTCTTACTTATTTTTTGGGCCTTAAAGTTTAATGTACCCACAAATTATCTCCTGATTCGCGCAATAAAAAAATAAAATCAATTTTCTTTTAGAATCTCATCATCATATTATTAACATGAATTTTGTTGTCATAACAACGTCATTCAGCCTTATTGCGGCGCCCAAAGTAAAAATTATTACCCTAATAACCCACATCGTCAACTTTCACATTTCCTTTAAACAGTTTATAAACAAAATACGTGTAAAATATAACAATCGGCATCCCAATAAGGGCCAGGATCAGCATGACCGATAGTGTATTTTCAGATGACGACGAATTATAAATCGTAAGACTCGCGCCGTAAGGACTTGTTGACCTAACCCATACTGGGAATATGGAAAACCCCACGGTTGTAATTAAAAGAATTATGGAGGCCGATGACGCCAAAAAAGCCTTTAATTCTTTTTTTTGTTTAATAAATAAATTAATTAAAACAATGGAAAACGCTCCTAAAACCGGCAATACCCACAATATTTTGTGTTCCATATAATTTTTAACAGGTTCGCTAAAACTTAAAGCACTCCACACTGCGGCAACAATAACCAGTGTTAAATAAATAAATGATGTTTTATTGGCCCTATCAATCATTATCTTTTTATAATTTCCAGAACACTTCAAACTTATATATAAGGCACCATGAGTTGCGAACATTAAAATTGCAGTAATACCAATTAAAATTGAAAAAGGATTAAGTAGCGCAAAAAAACCACCAACGTAATTAGCATTCATGTCCAGTGGAATGCCACGAATAATATTTCCAACGGCCACTCCAAAAATTAATGTAGGTATAATGCTACCAGTAAAAAACATGAAATCCCAAAAGCTTTTCCATGTTTTACCGTTTTCTATATTTCTTAATTCAATCGAGATTGCCCTGAATATTAGTGCAAAAATAACGAGCATTATTGCAAGATAAAAGCCACTAAATGTAACAGCATAAACGGGCGGAAATGCCGCAAACAGCGCGCCACCGGCAGTAAGGAGCCAAACCTCATTTCCATCCCACACAGGTCCAATTGCTTTAATATTAACTGACCTATATTCATTTTTCCTTGTAAAAAGATGCCAAAAGCCAACACCAAGATCAAACCCGTCTAGTACGGCGTAACCTATAAACAATATTCCAATTATAAAAAACCAAACAGTCTGCAAAGTAGTCATCATACTTCCTTTTATTTAATTACTTCTGGTCCATTAACCAATTTACGTTTAAGCAAATAAACCCATACAAAAAACATGAAAACATAAATCACTGTAAACATAATTATTGTAAACAGTATTTGCCACGCCGGAACAGTTACAGAAATAGCGTCACTTGTTCTTAAAAGGTTGTAGACAACCCAAGGTTGTCTACCAATTTCAGCGGCCATCCACCCCAATTCATTTGCAATAACCGGAAGTGGAATTGAAAACATCAGGATCCAAAAATATAATTTATTTTCAAATAGTTTCTTTTTCCAAAACAAAAGCAGACCAAAACC
>CAZQUK010000170.1:0-7879 GCA_964596435.1 uncultured Oligoflexia bacterium | reverse complement strand
CATTTTGGTATAAACACAATGTGGTATTTACATTCCCATTTTGTATGATTTAGGGCCTGATTAGGACCTTAGCTCCGGTTGTGGTATTAAGTCTCATGAATACAAAGAAAAAACAGTATTGTAACCTTGGTTTAATTGATTTTCAGAGACGTTTTCCTACTGAGGAGACCTGCTGGGAATACTTGGTAAAGATGAGATGGCCTGATGATTTCAACTGTCCTCAATGTAAAAACAAAAAAGCCAGCTTCAATAAAACTCGAAAAGTTTACGAGTGTTACTCCTGCGGAAAGCAGACGTCCGTTTGCGCTGGCACCGCATTTCATAAAAGTCGCATACCTCTGCTTAAGTGGTACTGGGCAATTTTTTTGATGGCTACTTCAAAGAAGGGCGTGTCGATGCTTTATTTGCAACGTCAACTTGAAATGAAATCTTATCGCTCGGTTTGGTTGATGGGACATAAAATCCGTGAAGCCATGATTCAACGAGATGATACTTATAAGATGAAGGGTACGGTTGAGGCGGATGAAATTAACATCGGAGGGAAGCAATCTTTTGAAAATAGGCGTAAATTAGGCCCAAATAAGACACCATTTTTAATTGCAGTTCAGGAATGGAAAAGCGGAACTCCTCGATTTGTCAGTTTTCAGGAACTCGAATCGATTTACGAAGATCATGTTCTTCCGGCAATAGAAAAAAAATAAAGGTAGGTAGCACTATCAAAGCCGACGGAGCGAGTGTTTACACAAAAGCCGCCTATACTGGTTACACAGTTGAACAGGTAGTTGCTCAAAAAAATCCAGAGTTGGCGCATGAGCATCTCAAATGGGTGAATACCCTAACCTCAAATTTGAAGCGCTTCCTTTTGTCCACCTATCACGGCGTTTATCCAAAGTATCGCAAAGCATATCTAGCCGAGTTTGCTTATCGATTTAACCGACGCTACTGGCCCTATGAATCCTTCGATCGTCTGCTCTATGCCTGCGTAAACTCAAGGGTTATTACATTACCGGAGCTAAGGGCCTAATCAAGATTTAGGGATTCGTAATTATTCATATTTTCTCCTTTCCGTGGCTTGAGCGGTTCAAGCTGTGGAAAGGAGATATCCTACACTATTCCCGGAATTGTAAAACTTTGGGATTCACCCCAGCTTGGCTGGGGGCTTAGCGATGGAGTTATCCTCTACATCCACCGCAGGTTTTTATTTAGAATATTTTTTTGTAAAAGGTAATTAATTTGAGGCAAACGCGAACAAGCCCTTCCTCGAAACATTTCCTCTGTAAAATTAATCTTTTTAAATAAATCAACAAGGTCGTTACCACCTCGAATGAGATCCCATTCTGGTTTAAAGTAATCACCAAGTTTATTTAATATTTTTTTAAAACTTACCCTATAAGTTCGAGAATCTTTTCCGTGTTCACCAGTAAAAACAAGATCACATCCAGGAACTACTTTTTGTGCAGCCTCTGCCAAATCTCTAACAGAATAATTACCATTTTTAATTCCCACATTGAAGGATTCGCCAGCAACTATGTCTTCTGGCGCGCTAATACCCGCCAGTAATGCCTGTGAAACATCACGAACATGAATAACTGGCCGCCAAGGTGTACCATCACTTTTTATTTCAATTTTACCGGTCGTGTAAGCACAAGCCACAAGATTATTAAATATAATATCACACCGAAGCTTAGGACTTGAACCGAACACCGTAGAAGGCCTAAAACAAACAACTACAAAATCATTGGAATTGAGTTTATTAAGCTCGCACTCGGCTTTCCATTTTGTTTTTGCATAAACTGTGATGGGGTTTTTTTCACTATCATCTTCATCAAGTTCATTTTCAATATTTGAAATTCCATACATACTTTGTGACGAGGAATATACAAATCTTTTAACACCCGCTTTTTTTGCCAGTTTTGCTAAATTAATGGTTGCTTGATAGTTTATTTCTTCTGTCAAATTTGGAGATAATTCGCCAAGAGGATCATTAGAAAGCGCTGCAAGATGAATAATTCCATCAATGTTTTTTAAATCGTCAATATTGATATCACGTACATCTTTTATTATTTGCCTAATTGGCGGATTAAAATCAAAAACACCACACCCCGAGTAGTAGTTAGTATCTAAACCTGTTACTTTATATCCATTTTCTAATAAAATACCCGAAAGGACCGAACCAATATAACCTAAATTCCCTGTAACCAGAACATTCATAAATCGCCGCCCCCCTTTGCGGTGCGCTGTATGTTTCTTTATTTGTATAGTTAAAGAGTGTATGGCATATCAAGCTTTAATATGAATTTCTTCAAAAAAATTTTAGTAACAGGTTCACTTGGATACATTGGAACCGTTTTAACAAAATATTTACAAAACCTAGGCCACGACGCAGTTGGTTATGATGTCGGGTTTTTCAAAGATTGCACTATAGACTCAGAAAAAGATCAAAATGTTATATATAAAAACATAAAAGAAATTCAGCTTGAAGATCTTAAAGATGTTTGCACAGTTGTACACCTAGCTGATATTTCCAACGATCCTTTTGGAAACCTAACACCAGAAAAAGTGTATGATCCGGCTAGACAATATACTTTTAGACTTGCAACACTATGTAAAGAATTGGGAATTAAATTTATTTTTGCCTCCAGTTGTTCCGTTTATGGCAAAGGAAAAAGCGACAGTTTTTTAAATGAAGAATCTGAAGTTTACCCACAAACACCATATTCAGTTAACAAACTTCAAATAGAACAAGACCTTGCCTCAATTTCAGATAATACATTTCAACCAATCTGCTTAAGATTTGCAACAGTATTTGGGTTTTCATCAAGAATACGATTTGATGTTTTTGTTAATATGATGGTTGGTATGGCTTTAAGCTCCGGAAGAATTATACTAAATTCCGATGGGAAAGCATGGCGCCCAAGCGTTCATATAAAAGACGTTTGTAAAGCAATTGAGTTTGCAATTAGGCACGACAACCAATTACAAAAACCTTTAATTTTAAATGTTGGCAAAACCACTGAAAACCACCAAATTCTAGAAATAGCACAGATGATTACAAAAAAAATATCAGGTTGCGAAATTGTTTATATGAAAGAGATAAAAAAAGTTGAAGATTCTAGATACATGGAACTAATTAAAGATCGCAAGCTCCAAGACCATGTTGACAGCAGAACTTATAAGATTTCATTTGAAAATATTTTAAATGTATTTCCAGGTTTTATGTGTGACTACACTGTCGAAGATGGTATAAGTTCATTAGTTGATGAATTAAAAAAAATAAATTTAACTGAAAATATTTTCAAAAATATTAATTACTACAGACTACAAAAAATGAATTACCTTTTTGAAAATGGTTACATTAACGAATACTTTTGTTTAACAAAAAAGGCAAAATATGAATAAGATAATTACGAATCGTCTCTATTTGAGACAACTTGAAGTATGCGATATTACCGAACCCTACCTAGAAGGACTCAGGGATCCTGAAATTATAGGTTTAACTGAAGCAAGACACGTTTTGTGGAACCGTGACAACGCCGCTGAGTACATTCAATCTTCAAACGTTCCTGGGCAGTCACAACTAATTGGCGTTTTCCTTAAAGATTCCAACAAACATATTGGAAATGTCCGACTATCAGGTTTTAGTATAACCCACAAACGCGTTGAGCTTGGAATTATGCTTTTTGACAAAACCGAGTGGGGAAAAGGTCTTGGAACTGAAACATTAACTGGTATTTGTAATTACGTTTTTAATGATCTTAAACTGCATAAACTTTCTGCCGACTACTATGCCGTTAATAAAGCCTCAGCAAAGATTTTTGCAAAAGCAGGGTTTGAAATTGAAGGTGTTTTTAAGGATCATTTCTTGCTCGATGGCGAATTTGTTGATTCAGTTCGTATTTACAAGTTGAGTAACAAAATATAAGTATGACCAACATAAACGCGCAGACCAAGATTAATATTATTGGAAAGAGAATCCCATCAATAGGTCCTTCCATCACAAAAAAAGAAATTGACCTTGTTACTGAGGCAGTCAGCACTGGTTGGTATGAAAACATGAACAAGTACATTGACCAGTTTACAAAAGAGTTTACTGGTTATTTAGGAGTGAAATATTGTTTTCCGGTTTCACATGGAACCGCCGCAATTCATCTTGCACTACTTGCTATAGGAGTTGGACCCGGTGACGAAGTAATCGTTCCTGACATTACTTGGGTAGCATCAGCTGCGCCTATTAGTTATGTAGGTGCAAACATAGTGTTTGCCGATATTGACCCGTTAAATTTGTGTCTTTCGCCTAAATCATTTGAAAAAGCTATTACCAAAAAAACCAAAGCAGTAGTGGTTGTTGATTTACTTGGCAATATGCCAGAATGGACAGAAATTAAACGAATCGCAAAAAAACACAATATTTACATTATTGAAGATGCGGCCGAAGCTATTGGTGCAGAATATAAAGAAAGAAAAGCAGGAACATTTGGTGATATTGGTGTTTTTAGTTTTAATGCGACAAAACTTACTAACGCCGGCCAAGGTGGGGTGATAACAACAAACAAAAAATATTTTTTTGAAAAATGTAAGCTGTATTCCCACCATGGTATTAATAAAAAACCAGGCGCAAAATATTACTGGTCTAATGTTATTGGCTATAATTACAACTGGACCAACATTCAAGCAGCACTAGGACTTGCACAACTTGGGCGCCTTGAGGAGTTGCTTCAAAAGAAGAAAGAAATATTTAACTGGTATCAAAAGAACCTGAAAGATGTAAAAGGCGTTTGGCTCAACACAACTTCAAAGCATGTAAAAAACACTTATTGGCTAATAAACATTATACTTGATAAGCCATACAAAATAAAAAAAGAAATAATTCAAAAAGAATTCATTAAATACAATATTGATGCACGCCCTTTTTTTTACCCTATTAGCTCCATGCCCCCTTACAAAAAATACTGTAAAAATAAAAACATTATAAAACTTAACCCAAACTCATACAATATTTCACCCTACGGAATAAGCCTTCCTTCAGGCATTAATCTGACAGAAACTGATGTTAAATATGTTTGTGATTGTTTTATAGAAATATTGTATGGCTTAAGAGGAAATAAAAATGAATAATTTTTTTGTTGATTTTAATAAAAATGAAATTATTTTAAATAATGGTAACAAAATACAATTATATTCACCAGAAGGGTTCAAAATCATTTCAGATGTTTGGCTCAGAGTTGGTTGGGATCAAAAACAAATGTATTCATTCTCATGGCTAGGAAGACCCTTAATACAAACGGCCGACGACACTCTAAGAATACAAGAGGTTATATATTCCTTAAAACCGGATATTATTCTTGAAACAGGAATAGCCCATGGCGGTTCATTAATTTTTTATGCTTCCTTATGTAAGGCTATGGATTGCGGCAAAGTTATTGGTGTAGATATTGAAATAAGGCCGCACAACAGGGTTGCTATTGAAAATCATAAACTTTTTGATTTAATTACTTTAATTGAAGGTAATTCCATATCCTTGGAGATCTTTAATAAAGTTCAAAAGCTCATTAATAAAGAAGACAAAGTAATTGTCATTTTAGACTCAGCCCACACTTACGATCACGTTTTAAATGAGCTTAAACTATATAGCAAATTTGTTTCTGTGGGATCTTTTATTGTTGCAACAGATGGCTCACAAGAATACCTAAACGAAACACCAAGAGCCCAAAAAGAATACTCAGAATGCCTGACATGGAACAAAAATAACCCCAAAAAAGCCGCTGAAGATTTTGTAAAAGAAAACAATAATTTTAAGATTATTGAACCAGAATTTCCATTCAACGAAGGTAACATTAATTTCAGAGTAACGCACTGGCCATCGGCTTTTATTAAGAGAATTGCGTGAAAGCCAAGGCTTTAAATAAAGTTACTATAATAGTTCCAACCTATAATCGGCATAAGTTTTTATCTAAATTATTGCAGTTTTATGAGTCTTATTCTTTTCCATCGCCAATCTTAATTTTAGATTCAAGCAACACAGATATTAACAAGAACGAACTAACTGATTTTTTTCATCATCAACAAGTTACATATAAAAAGTTTAACTCATCAACTTTACCCATAACCAAAATTTGTAATGGAATGCAATTTGTTAATACCGAATATTCTGTTATATGCGCAGATGACGACTTTATTATACCTCAAAGCTTAGAAAGGTGTGTTGAATTTCTCGAAAACAATACCGAATATGCAATAGCCCAGGGTTTATATATTCAATCAACAATTGATGAGAGTGGAACTTTTTTATGGAACCCTTTATATAGAGAACAAAACTCAATTGAGAACGACAAACCAATTGCCAGATTCAAGCATTACCTTAATGACTTTAAAGGAACCTTTTTTTATGCCGTAAGAAGAACAAATCTTTTAAATTTAGTGATGGAAGAAACATCAATAAACACTTCCGACTGGGGCCTTTCAGAGATTCTACCCTCAGCTTTAAGCATAACTTACGGAAAGTTAAAAGTTCTTCCCATACTCTATTCATCAAGAACAAATTCTGATATTTCAGGCGGTGGAGTAAATAATTCAGGCCCGAAGAATTGGTATTCGCCAGAAAAACTCGAAAAAGCAGCTCGATGCACAGCCAAACATTTACACCAATATGAAGGCCTTGATTACGAATCTGCTCTACACGAAGTTGACATTACTTTTAAAATTATGGCGGAAACTTCAATTAATCGCTGGACTGTAAAAAACAGAACAAAGAAAAGAACTCTAAATACTTTAAAATCTTTGATAAAAAAATCTTTCTTTGGAAAATATGTTTTTAAAATAAAACACAAATTATTTACCATAATAGGCACGAAGAACAAGGACTCCATAACAAATCAATACTCAAATCTTTTTGAAAAGAAAGAATCTGATTGTTATAGTGATTATAATAAAATCAGAACGCTAATGCTTAAATAGTAATTATTTTACATTGTATTTTTTAAAAATTTAAGTCGATACTTAATAGCAGTAGATTCAAATTTATTTAGGTTTTCAATATCAGTAATAAAATAATACTGATTGTCCGTTACATAAGCCGATAGTTGCTTCATTGATACAAAAGCTGGCAGTATATCTTCTTCAAACGATGGGTTTTTTACAATCATATTTAAATCCAGCACTGATTTATCAACTAAAAAATACCCCATATCTACACCGTTTAAATTTTTTGCAGCTCTTGTTTTATCATAGCAAACAACAACATTATCAGAACCCACAAAAATATTATTTTGAAAACCATATTTAGCCGTACCGTACTTATTTGAAAATACTGTAGTCATAATTTTTGTGCCTGTTGTTTTATACAAATCAAACATTTTATTTAATTCAACTGGCCAATAATTATCTCCATAAAGAAGCATGAAGTAATCATCAAGATCATTATATGCACTTAAAACACGTTTACCTGTTTGATCATCAACGTCCCCAAAAGAGAATTTAATTTCTAAATCCTTATTTGAGTAATACGAATAATAATTAAATATAACTTCTGATTTATATCCTAAAAGAAGTAAGACCTTTTTTATGCCCGAATCAATAAGTGATTGGATTAAATAATCTAAAAAAGGAACACCATTTACGGGTGCCATTGGTTTTGGGATTTTATCTGTTAAAGGGTACAATCTAGAACCCATACCACCCGCTAAAATAACAGCCTGTTTAATATTATCTGGATACTTCATGTTTATACCGACCAAACTGCGCACTAATGCGGCGCGGCACCTTTTTGAGGAAATATAACATTATTCAACTTGAAATTACTAGAAGATTATATTCAAAAACAAGCCAATAAAACCGATCAAAGGTATCCAAATTACAGCAGAATGTGTTATTGAAAAAATAA
>CAZQUK010000169.1:0-7892 GCA_964596435.1 uncultured Oligoflexia bacterium | reverse complement strand
GCGGTTCAAGCGAAGCGTATCAAACCCCCAGCTCTGGCTGGGGGTCATGATTTTTTTGCGGATTTTTGGTTGCGCGCTCGCAGCATAGCTGAGCATTCCACTCAATTCACTGTTCACGTGAACGGTGAATTTTCCGCAAATTTCGGACATATTTTGTAAAAATATGAAAAATAATTGAGTTTTGTGAATTATTTTCTGTTTAAAGTTGATCAAATACATAGTTTGACCACAAACAAATTAATCTGCTCAACAAAATTGAAACTAGAACACCGTTACGTCGTGCGGCAAAAAAATCAACAAAACGCACCGCAAGAATATCCCGATTATCCTTTGATAAATATATGTCTACCGTATATACAATATGGAATTTTGAGCTTGCATAAACACTGTGGATTTATAGTAGGTTAATTGGTCACACACACCTAAGGTAAAAACGAATGGGGCTTGCAATAATTATTTTAGTTTTTCTGAGCCGGATAGCAATTGGTGCTACGCCACACGATTGTATTTGCCCCTTTGATGAAACAATTGTCGCAAATCCAGGCACTCAAAGTTGTGGACAAATAAAGTGCCCAGCGTGCGGAACGAATCTCGTTAGGGTTACTTACATTGGCAATCAGCTGGACGTTGCCGCTTTTCCACAAGTTAACGTTAATACGGGAGCCGGCGCACTTACAGGCAACGCTGCAAATACAAACAACACTGCAGGCACAGGCGCAGGCGCAGGCGCAGACACCACAAACACTCCCGTCGCAAACGCCGCAGCAATGGGAATGCCCATGTATCCAATGATGCACCCAACGTTACACAGAAACGCCCCAGTAATACAAAACCTACAAAATACACAAGCCCAATCACAAAACAACACCGCCACAAGCGCTGTAACCTATACAAACACAATTTCAGGAATCGTTGAAATTAACTGTTTGCGCTGCCACGGCGGCCCGCTTAGAAATCTTACGAATTATAAAAACGTAAAAGCTTATGCAGACAGTGGGCTTTTAAAATTAATGGTTCAGCAAGGCGGCCCCATGAACCGCTTTTCAGGAAAAGATTCACAAACAATTATTGATTGGATAAAAGCCGGAGCACCCGAGTAAGAAAAGTTTAATAGAGGGTAATTTTATGGAAAGACAATTTGTAAAAAAAATGAGTTTAAAACAAAAGTTTCACTTTGTTGTGGGAATACTTGCGCTGGCTGTTGGTATTTACGGCTTTTATGACGAATATTTTAACGTCATTGATTTTATAAAAGGTTCAACTCCAATAATTTTTATTGTTTGTGGAGTTATTGCTCTTGTGGCTGGTGTTTCAAAAAAACTTGGTGAGTGATGATACACATAGTGATTGGTTTTTCATTAATAGGTTTTGGAGTCTGGGGTGTGGTCGATGAATGGTACTACCTAATGGATTTCATAAAAGGGGCAAGTCCAATTGTAATGATTATTTTTGGACTTTTTGCAATCTGGCTTGCTGTTTCAGAAGTTAACGACACAAACAAGGAGAACGAAAATGAACGAAGTTGAGCTTAATAAGCAAACAACAGACGGTATAAGAATAGAAAAAGAGGTTGAGATGGAGCCGGTACGACCTGCGCCATCTCTAACAAAAAGCACTGAAAAAGTTCAGAAAAAAAGTAAAGCTAGGCTTGAAGAACCTGAAGAGGGTAAAACGTCATTTACTGTAAATTTTGAATATATTTTGCATTCATCAATGCTTATTGCCGGCAAGCTTCTTGCAAAGGCCGTTGCTGCGTACAATAGCCTTTTTACGGTTAACGAAAAGGACCGTGCCAGAATTTATGAAAATCTTGGTAAAAAGCACATGAAAAAGGGTCAGCATAATTCGGCCTTGGATGCTTTTAATAAGGCGATCGACGCTGGTATCAAAACACCACAAATTTATTATTTAATGGGTAAGGCGTACTTTCAAACGTCCGCGTACGATAAAGCAATTGGCTGTTTTAAAGAGTCGCTCAAAATTGTTCCTAAAAACACTGATGCACTTTTTCAACTTGGCTCAACATATTTAAAAATAAAAGAATACGATAAGTGCATTAGTACACTTATTGAAACAACGAATTCAAGTCGCGCGAACAGCGAGATCTATTACAAACTCGGCATAGCTTACGACAAGAAAGGGAACGCAGACGATGCCATTAAAGCCTTAAAAAAAGCGATTGAAATGTCTCCCGACGAGATTAAATACTACCAGCACCTGGGGTTTGTTTACCAAACCAAGGGGGATGTTAAAGAATCAGCAAAATGTTTTAAAAAAGTTCTTGAGCTAGAGGGTGGCGAGGAGATGGATTAATGTCAAGACGTGCAAGTTACATCATCAGAAAACTTTACGCCAATGAATCTGGCGGGGTTAGAGTTTTAAGAAGCGATGATATTTACGAGCGGACCACTGATTTTTTACATAGTGTTGGTATAGCACTAAAAAAATGGTGGATACTTTTGCCCATCTGCGGTTTTATTGCTATATCTATTTATTATTTCAATACACTTACAAAATCGGTACTTAATGTTGAGGCTTCATTATCAACAGTAACGGTACAAATGCAAAGGCGGCTTGACCTTAGTATAAATCTGGCAAGCGCAGTTGCAGTGTATGCAAGCCACGAAAAGGACATTTTCACTCTTGTTGCCCAGCTAAGAACCACGCTTATGGGCAACTCGGAAGCACTGAAAAATGTGTCTCTCAAAAACAGCGGTGCATCACTTGGCAGCAGTTCAAATACAAGTCAGCTTTTGGGTAAGTTATTTGGAATTGCCGAGCAATATCCCGACTTAAAATTAAGTACTGAATTTAATCATCTTCTGGATGCAATTGTGGAGGTGGAAAAAGACATAGCCGTGGCACGCACCAATTATAATAACGCATCGAATGAATACACAACTTTACTTCAACGCTTTCCTGGAAGATATTACGGGCTTCTTTTTGGCTTTAAGTCTACTCCACTTTTTGAACCAGATAAAGATGCAGAAAAATTCATACCCATGAATTTCAGCCTTCCCAAAGAAAAAAACTGAGGGGATAAATGAAGTGGGCCACATTTGTAAAAGCAGACGCAAAACTAAAACTCGCACTAATTGTGACTTTCATATTGGTCTGTATAATTTTCGCTTATACAAGCGACTACAACCTGGCCACCGGGTCAGGAAATCTTTGCATGCTGCTTTTTATAGTTTCAAACTCATACGTTCCGGTCAAACGTTTAAGACTTTTCTTTATGCTAAAGGACCAGCAGGGCTTTTTTACAAAATTTGTTCGAATTCACTGTTGGCTAAATACAGGGATGTTTGTTGCAGGTTGTATTCACTGTTATGTAACACGCTGGCACAATATTTATCTCTGGATTTCTCTGGTTATTATGGGGTGGCTCGTTCTTGGAGGGTTTATTATGCGATTTAAGTATCAAGCCACAGTACGCAAAGGGCTTTATATACTGCACACCCAGCAGTTTATGTTTTATATTTTATGTTTTTGTTTACTAAAGGGTCACTATGTTTTTTAAATTAATTATCAGATTTTTTAGACTACATAGTGGTTGTTTTAATTTAATCAAAGGAGGCAACTTATGATCGGCTTATTAATATTAGTGTTTGTAGCAATCGGTATTTATCTTGTTCATAAAAGAGTAAAATCGGTTGAAGAGCGCCTGGATGAAATGTCCTATATGGGCAAAAAGATGAACGGCTCAAAAAAAATATAATATCAACTCCAGGTCCAAAAAAACTATATCATGATTGATTCTTCAGATAAAATTCTTGATTACGATAATCTGAAAGCCAGGGATTATACCGCAAACCTACCCGCCAAGTGCCACAAGTGTAAGAGTTCTGTTGGCGTTGTAAATATTGGGGGCAACATACTTCTTGTAATCGTAAAAGCGTATCTTGGTATAATTGGCGGTTCAAAGGGACTCTTTGCTGATGCAATACACTCACTTGGAGATCTTGTTGCAAGTTTTATGATGGTTATTGCTGTTTCCGTTTCGGGTAGATCCAAAAGCAAGAAATACCAATATGGGCAAGGAAAATTTGAGTTTGCCATAGCGGTTGTTATTTACGTCTCTTTAATCGTTGTGGGTCTTTACATAATGTACGATGGCATTCACAGCTTGTATGTGGGCAGGTGCGATGCCCCCAATATTGTAACCGCCTGGGGTGCGTTAATTTCAATACTTGCAAATGAGATTATGTATAGGCAGGGACTCTGCGTATCGGACCTATTCATGAACCCTTCAATTAAAGCAAAAGCAATCGAGAGCCGTGTTGATGTTTACTCATCTATTGCAGTTCTTGTTGGAATTCTTGGAGCAAGGAGTGGACTATTTTTACTCGATTCTTTAGCCGCTATTGCAGTTGCTGTTCTTATTTTAAAATCAGCCATCAAAGAACTTATTTCATCAATTACGGCTCTCATGGATCGCTCCTTAGAAAAAGATGTAGTTGATAAGATAAAAGAATCTATTTTAAAAATTTCAACTGTCAAAAAAATCGGGAAACTTCGATCACGCGATATTGGGTCAAGAGCCGAAGTTGAGGTTGAGGTATTTGTTGATAAAGATGTTTTTGTTGAAAAATTTTCAGAGATTAAAACCCAAGTAAACAGAGTAGTGATGTTAGTTATTGATTGTGAGTGTGATGTCAACGTCCAGATAAAACAATTCAAGGAGACAGGTAAATAAAGCATGATAAAAAAAGACAGCAAAGCCTTTTGCGAAACACACTATAAACCTTTGATTGCCGCACTTTTAATCACTGTTGTTGTAATTTTTATTTGGGCAACTTATCACGAACTGAAAATGCGAAACGATAAGGTTTACGCATCTCAGTATCATGGTGAGGTTTTTAGACATCCTGTAAATTCCATGCATCCCGGAATGGGCGTGTACCATCCCGGAATGGGGCACCACCCAGGAATGGGAATGAACCATCCTGAAATGGGTATGCAGTTGCAGCCAGTGGCCGCAACTGGCGGTATTCCACCCATTAAACTTAGTGACGTGGTAACCCATCCAAATTACGGGCAGGATTGCACAAAATGCCATACAGTGGTTGGTAAAAAAACAAAGGGCAAAATTGCCGGTGGCACCATAACGAATACAGCAAACCTAACTCATCCATATTGGGGTCCTTGCAACGTTTGTCATAAAGTAGTGAATAATAAAGGACAGGTTGTTGCTTTTGCATCAAGTGACCCAAGAAGTATTTTAGGTGTTGATCTTACAGAAGCAAACGCAACGCTTACAACAGAACTTAATCTTCCAGATAAAAAAGGACCAATCGTTGTTAAAATTTTAGATGGCGGTGTAGCACAACAAGCCGGGATTCAACGTGGCGATATGTTTTATATGATTGGTAATGAGAAAGTTGAAACTATTGATGAACTTCAAAGAGCGCTTTCACAATATACTGCCGGTGATGTTATTAGAATTACAATGTGGCACGAGAGGCGCCAAAAAATTTATAGAGTAAGTCTTCCTACAGATGGTCTTATGGGCGCAGACACAGCTATAAGAATAGCAACCGGTGGCGGGGCGACACCTCCGTTTGATCCCGGAAATGCTGCACAAGGTGAAATTGATCCAGGTAATAATGGAGCACCTCCTGAGGCTGTTATAAAAGCAAATCCATCACTGACAACACCTCAAGGAACCGTCATAGCACTTGGCACACCGGCAGGAGTAAACATTCTTGCTGTTGGTTCAGATGGAACAGATCTTAATTCACAAGTTGGAAGTCAATTAGGAATTTCGCCATATTTTATTATCGTTGATCTTCAAAAAAATACTTACAAGGTAATTCAAAATGCCGGTGGCGCTGGCCAGCAAGTTGCTCAGGACCTAATGGATATGGGTGCACAAGCCGTCATTACTGGAAGTGCCGGACAAGGTGTTATGACAAGTTTATCAAATCTAAATATCCAAGTTTATTCTGGCGTTACTGGTGATGTTAAAGGCGCAATCGTTGCCTTCCAACAAGGAAGTTTAAAGCCACAAAATGGCGATGGTAATACCAATGCTGAACAAGTAGCGCCTACAGGACCAGATGCGACAGCAAGGGGAGTTGTGTTTTGAAAAATCAAGATATTAAAGGCACACAAAAAGAATTTAGTATGCGGGTTATCATCATTGTTGTTCTATCAATAACTGTAGTTATTTGGTCCCTACTATATTTTATAGATAAACCTAATCCAAAACTTGTAGAAGATGTCCCAATACAAATAGCGCTTCAGGGGCAAGCGGCAGAGCCTGTCTGGATGGGGGCAGAACTTGCAGATGTAACAAATGCCATGGTTACCAGGTTGGAGCTACATACCAACAGTGGTGTTTACGTTAATAGTGTTATACCTGAATCCCCGGCCCAAACCGCGGGACTTTTAAAGGGTGATGTTATTGTTAGTGCAGATAAAATAAAAGTAAAAACCACAACAGAACTTGCAACGGCACTTAAGGATAAAAAAGCAGGAGACAGAATAAAGTTAAGAATTTTCAGAGATAATAATTCACAAAATATTAATATTGTTTTTAAAAGCAAAATTGATCCTGCCACTGGTGTACAAAAAATCAAAACTAAGATTACAACTCAAACTGTAGCACAAGGTACACCTAAACCATGGCTCGGTGTCAATGTTCAATCAATCGATACGGTGATTAAGCGGCAGTTTAATCTTCCAAGTTCAAATGGCGTTGTTATAGCTGATGTTATTCCAGGGTCTCCGGCAGCCTCAAACGGGCTTGTGCGTGGAGATGTCCTTATAAGTGTTGATGGTACACCAATTAATGATTCACAAACAATGACGGCCGTAATTGAAAATAAAAACCCTGGAGACAGTCTCCAGTTAGAAATTTTGCGCGGTAACACAACAAAAATATTTAGTGTTGCCCTTATTGATATGCCGCCTTCAATTCGTAATGCGCCACCCGCAGCCCTACCTCCAGCAGAGGTTGAAGTTGAAGCTGATTGGCTGGGACTCACACTCGTACCTATGGACCCTGCAGAGGCCCAAGAGCTTGGCTTGGCTAACGCAAATGGCGGCATGGTGGTTGACACTGTAGCTTTAGGACCCGGGCTTGATGCGGGTTTTTTAGTCGGCGATATAATTGTGTCAATAAATGGTTTGTCAACAAACACTGTTAGAGAATTTACGGATGCCACAGAAAACGCAAGGGGTGCCGTGGTTGATATAATTAGAAATGGAAGACACCGCTACATTACTGTTGATTCTCCAAGTTTTCAGGCACAAGGCAACCAATTATCCAACAATGCACCCACCGTGGCACAAGTTGCTTTGAATATACCGGTTAATCAAGGAATGAGGTACGTTGCAGTAAGCGCAATGGGACAGGAAGCCACATCCATGATTGGGTCAAGGTTCTCAAGAAGCCCATATTTTGTGGTCGTTGATCTTCAGACAAATTCCATAGCTGCATATCCGAATTCAAATGCCGGTGCAACAGGAATACTTTCAGCAAAGTGGCTAATACAAAACAAGGTTGATGCTGTTATTACCGGAAAAATTGGCCCTCGTGCTTTTGATGCTTTTAAAAATTCAGGAATTTCAGTTTATGCAGGTGTTTTTGGTCCAGTTTCCGATGCGGTACGGGCTTTTCGTGATGGAAAACTTACACCTAGTATTACCGTAACCGGAACCCAAATTGGAGGATGATTCTTGAATAAAATTTTGACAATAGCATTTTTGTTCTTTGCGGGTTTTCTAAATGGGCACGTTTATGCAGGGATACCAGCATTTAATGGCGACATAAAACAACTTGAACGAGAAATCAAAAGTGCAATTGCTTCAGTCAGACCCGCTACTGTTAATTTAAGAGTTATTAAACAAAATGGAAATTCATTTTATAACAGCATAGGTTCGGGTGT
>CAZQUK010000168.1:0-7902 GCA_964596435.1 uncultured Oligoflexia bacterium | reverse complement strand
CCCTTGCAATTCGTCCGTCTAAAATATCTGTAATACTTGCCAGTCCAAATACAACGGCTGCAACAATGTCCCATGTGGGGTGCTTAATACACAGAAGCAGAACAACAATGGGCACCATGGCCATTCTGCTAATTGTTAACCAATTTGAAGTGGTATTTATTTCAAGTGGATTATTGTCGTGTTTTTGCGGATTATTTGTCATAGACTATTTTTTTGTGGATTAACTACTTGTTTGTCAAGCTGGCAGTTTTTATTATTATGCCAGGAAGGCAGGAATAATGGTTTTTCGCTATCGCGGTGCAATAAAAATAATGATTTTATGTTTTATTTGTATTCTACTTAGCGTTACGATTACGGCAAATGCGAGAGAATTAATAAAGACTAAAAATAAAACTGAAGGTGAAAATTTAATTGTAACAAGTAAATCTGACGCAAACCATACATCCGATATTGAATTCCATGATCTATGCCGCAAAGATAAGTCCTATTTTGACCAGAGCTCAAACTCCGTAAATCTGCCGCCGCTTCCTTTTTGGGAAAAAGAGGAAGAAAAAATAGTGAAAACGGCTATTGAAAATGAAAGCAGGGAATCTGTAAGTTATGCAAGACTGGTTAAGGTAAGTGAGGCACAGGCAAAGGAGCAGTGTAATATTTTACATAAAGACAGCAAAGGGCGGCTTTATCCATGCAGGCATTACCAATTTGGCGTTGCGATTAGAACACGCGCGAATATTTCTCAAATACGGGATATACTCTGGAACTTTAGTGTTCTTCAAAATTGTGCCCCACTTGTTGAATGGAACAGGTTTGAATTTAAGCCGCCAGATCTTTTTATGGATGCAATATTTAAATTTATTGGAGTGGGTGCCGGTCGCTATTTAACAAAAGCCAGATTTTTTGAGAGAAGCAAAAAATTTGATCAAGGTATGGCACTTGGTAATTTTGAGGTTTGTGGCCCTGTCTTTGCTGGGATGCACGGTGACATTTATCTTTACAGGTTGTTAAATAATTATGGCATTCCATCGGGTGAGTCTTTAGTGCTTTTTCGTGGTGAGCTTTGGTCACGAAAGTGGGGTTTTGGCGAAAATAGTGCTATCCTACATATAGTATATAAAACGGCGGCCCAAATTATGTTTGATAGAACCAGTAGATGTATGAGGGACACACTTGAAAAAACTATTGCCGAAAAAAATCAAAATATAAAGCTTAATGAAAACTTAAATGGAGGAGACCATGATGGTACCAAACAGGTTCCAAGGCCAAGAAAAAGACTTAAATAAGGATTCCAGACCACCTTGGACAGAGAGAAGAAAGTTTCCAAGGTTGAATCTTAGTCTTGAGCAGTTTAAGCTTCAGGGGAACGGGAAAATATTTTCTGTGGTTGATCTTTCAAGTATGGGCATGGGTGTTCGGGTTATTGATAAACAGGATTTGGCGTTTTTCCCGGTTGGTAGAAGGTTTGAGGGACTATTAAATCTTAGGCGAAAAAAACACTCTATTGTTGCCGTTGTTAAGAATGTATATCCTGATCGTATTGGTTGTCAGTTTCGTGAATTAACTGAGGCCACTCAAAATGCACTTACAGATTATCTTGATCCAATGAAACTAGGGGCAGGGCTGCGTCCACTTCCTGCATCTGTTGAGGGTGGGGGTGTGTGGTATCATGGACCATCAGATACGGAGTTTTTCATTTGGCGGGCCCTTGACGGTCAGTACAAAAGGTTTTTTCTTCTTGTGCTTGGGACGTTTGTTCGTTGGGATTCTCCAGGAACCTTAATCACAGGGCGTGTTGATAAACATTTTTCACCTGGGGAGGTTCAGGGTGTTTTCAGGTTGGATACACTTTCCCTTGTAACTGATAAAATTATCGATATTAGTAAACTTGAACTAGCAAAAACCCTTATAATGTGCTCAGAATTACCGCTAGATTTACAGAGCTGGTGCACCAGGTGTTTAGCAAGAGGAAGCTGTTAGCTATTTTCTAGAATAAATTTACAAAGGAGGTTCTGGTGGCAGTTGCAGAATTTACAAAGATTCTGGATGTTGATTCTGAAAGTTTCAGACAAGCTGTTTTAAGTTTTGATAAATATCCTGAATTTTTAAGTGAAATTAAATCGGTTGAAGTTGAAAAAAAAGGGCAAGGTGCGTTTCGTGTCTCCTATAAGCTTTCCATTATGATGAAAGAAATTAATTATACATTGGATCATAAAGACGAAGAAGACGGACGTATTAGTTGGTCGCTTGTAACTGGCGATTTTTTCTCTATAAATAACGGATTTTGGAGAATTATACCCGCAGAGGGAAAAAAAACTGAGGCAACCTATTCAATTGAGATTGATTTTAAAGTTCCAGTGCCTAAAATGATTATTGGAAGACTCATCAAAGGTAATCTGCCAAAAATGTTTAAGGAGTTTGAAGCATACGCACGCTTGCTAACTTCACGCTAATGCCATATACAGTATACAGTTTTCTGAAAGGGAGGAAAAATGCGTTTTAACGAACAAAAAATTAAGAATGATATAAATAAGGAAATAAAAAAAGCTGCTATGCAATTAAAAAAGGCCCAAAAACAGTTTCAGGACGTCCTAAAAAATAAGGACCAACTTTTTACTGAAGCCAAAAAGTTTGCAAATGGCCAGCGTGAGGAAATTAAAAGAGTGCTAAATACAGATATCAATAGGGTTAAACAATTTGTAGATAAGCATCGCAAGGAAATTGAAGGCATTCAGAAAAAACTTCCAGTAGAGATACAGAAAATTCGTAAGTATGTGGATGGACAGCGAAAAGAAGTTGAAAAGTTTTTTGAAAGGGCAAAAAAAATTGCTTTAAATAAGGCCGGCCAGAAGAAAAAAGTCGTAAAAAGTCGCACAAGCGCTAGGGCCACAAAAAAAACTGCGACCACAACTTCAGCTAAAACTACGACTTCTGCTACGAAACCACAAAACACTCAAAGTTAACAAGCCCCGGGTGTTTTGCTGTTTAATTCTTCAGTTTTTATTGACAGAGGGGTAAGTGTTTTGTAATTCTTGATCTTAGGGTCTAAATGTAAAAAATTAAGATCCATAACCGACCAAAAAGGAGTGCTATCTTTGAGCTTGAATTTTATTAAAAAAACGTTTTGTTGTTCTAAAATAAGTAATATTTCTTTCCAGCCAGTAACATTTAATAATTAATATTATATGCCAATAACACCATCAGGTTCTCCTTTTCCACGTAAAGGTCGTAAGCCCGCACAAGTGCAGCAGCCAGATGAACATAGAATCAATGAGCGAATAAGAATCCCAGAGGTTCGTTTAATTGATGCAGATGGCGCTCAGGTAGGGATTGTTCAAACCTCAAAAGCGTTAGCACTTGCTCGGGAAAGAGGCTTGGATCTTGTTGAGTTGTCACCAACTTCAAAGCCACCTGTTTGTAAAATTCTTGATTACGGAAAGTTTAAGTACGAAAAAAAGAAAAAAGAACAAATAGCCAAGAAAAAACAGGTCACGATTAAAGTTAAAGAAGTGCAGTTCAGGCCCCACACGGACGAGCACGACCTGCAGTTTAAGTTTCGTAGCGTTAAAGGTTTCCTTGAAAACGGTGATAAGGCTAAAATCACTATGTTTTTCAGGGGGCGTCAAATAGCATTTGTTGAGCAGGGCAAAAAGATCATGGAGCGGCTGATTAAAGAGATGGAAGACATCTCATCGGTTGAGAGTCCACCAAAGCGTGAGGGTAGGCGGATGATTATGATTCTGGCGCCAACTAAGCCCAAGACTGCAAAATCAAAGGAAAAACCAGCCGCTCAAGACAAGGCCCCTCAGAGTAAAGAGTCTCAGACCAAAACGCCTCAAAACAGAGAGCCTAAAAATGGTGAGTCTCAAAATCAAGCCTTTGAATCAAACGGGCAATAAGGTTATCAAGAAGATAAAACTTGGTGGATGCTGACAAAGCTTAGGGTGCTTAATTTAATAAAGATTCTTGACGGAAATGTTATATTTCGAGTAAGGTAAGCCCCTTAAAGTTCAATATATCCCACCAGTTGGGAAAAGGTGAAATTGTGTTATGAAAAAGCTAAAAACTAGAAAAGCAGTAGCTAAACGTTTTCGCGCAACAGCAAGTGGAAAATTAAAATGTATGCATTCAAACATGTCGCACATTCTTACAAAGAAAAGTGCAAAACGCAAAAGGCGTTTACGTAAAGGTGGATATGTACATCCTGATGTAGCGGCTAGATTTAAAACTAGTCTGCCGTATGGAACCATTCTTTAATTTTTAATTTAATTTAATTTAATTTAATTTCATAAAGGGAGACGAAAAAAAATGGCACGCGTAAAGAGAGGCTTTAAAAGAAAACGTAGAGTTAACAAACTTAAGGATATGGCCTCAGGTTTTGTTTTAGGTCGCAGTAGTCAGTACCGTCAAATGAAGCAGACGCTTGATCGTTCGCTTGTTTATGCATACAGAGACAGGCGCGTGAGGAAACGTGATTTCAGAATGCTTTGGATAGCTAGGTTAAATGCTGCTGCAAGAGAAAATTTTATTTCATACAGCCGCTTAATTGCAGCACTAAAAAGTTCAGGTGTTTTTCTTAATCGTAAGGTGCTTTCTGAAATTGCAATTAACGACCCTAGTGCATTTACTGCAATAGTAGATCAGGTTCGTGATAAAGCTCCTGCAGTTTAATTGTTTTGAGAAGTTTGGGGTTTATGAAAAATGCTTAAACGCATTGAAGACCTAAGCTCTCAAGCACTGTCTGACGTGGAGCAGGCAGGATCACTGGAAGAATTAGATCACGTCAGAGTTGCTTATCTTGGAAAAAAAGGACTCCTAAGTGAGGTGCTCAAGGGCCTAAAAGATGTCTCACTTGAGGACAGGCCAAAAGTTGGTGCTGCTGCAAACGAGCTTAAACAAAAAATTCAAACCAGCATTGAAAATCGTAAAGAGGTGCTTTCAGATAAATGGTTGGACGCAAAGCTTGAAAAAGAGCGTGTTGATGTTTCGCTGCCTTCACGGCTACAGGATCTTGGCAGGATTCATCCAATCACGCAAACCTTCAGACGTATTATTCAGGTTTTATCCAAACTTGGTTTTGATGTTACTACAGGGCCTGAGGCTGAAACAGATTATCTTTGTTTTGAAGCAGTAAATATTCCAGCCGATCATCCTGCAAGGGATATGCAGGATACTTTTTTTCTTGGCCCTGGTGTGGTTCTTAGAACACATACATCTGCTGTTCAAATCAGAACAATGTTATCGCGCCCATGGCCCATAAAAATTATTTCTCCAGGTGCTGTTTATCGCAAAGATTCCGATGCGACACACACACCAATGTTTCATCAAATAGAAGCGCTTTGGGTTGATAAACATGTACGCATGAGTGATTTGCGAGGTGTGCTTGATTATTTTGCCCGTGAAATATTTGGTCCTGATGCAAGAGTTAGAATGAGACCGAGTTATTTTCCATTTGTTGAGCCAGGTGCTGAGGTGGACGTTTACGTTCCAAAGTATGGATGGCTTGAAATCTTAGGTGCAGGGATGGTTCACCCAAACCTTTTTAAAGAAGTGGGGTATCCGGCTGATGAATTTCAGGGTTTTGCCTTCGGAATGGGTATTGAAAGAATTGCTATGATCTTGCATGGCGTTTCTGATCTGAGAATGTTTTTTCAAAATGATCTGAGATTTTTACAGCAGTTTTAATGTAGGGGTTTAGATAATGTTAGTTTCCTGGAAATGGATATCGGAATTTATTGATTTAAGTTCACTTAAAAATGGACCCGAGGACTTTGCCAAAATTCTTACTCAAAGAGGAATTGAAGTGGCTTCAATAAAGTCTCTTGGCAAGGGACTTGAAGCGGTGGTTACTGCAAAAATTCTTGATATGAAACCACACCCGGATGCTGACCGCTTAACTTTATGTAGTATTGATTATGCAGGTAGCGAACCCTTTGAAGTAGTTTGTGGCGCCAAGAATATGAAGGTTAATGACGTAGTGGCGCTTGCTCATATTGGAACAACTTTACCAAATGGTGTGACCCTTAAAAAAAGTAAAATACGCGGTGTTGTTTCAAACGGAATGCTTTGCTCTGAGGTTGAAATGGGGCTCAGTACCGAATCGGCCGGCATTATGATTTTACCCAAAGGTACTAAGGTTGGAGAGCCTGTTGTTAAAAGTTTGGGTCTTGATGATACAATAATTGAATGTGAAATAACCCCAAATAGGGGCGATTGTTTAAGCCATCTTGGTATAGCAAGAGAAATGGCTGCAGCTTTAGGTGTGAAAATTAATTATCCAAAATTTGAGTTATTAAATCTTTCTGATAAGGCACCTTGGACGCTTGGTCTTGATGCCGGAGTAGGCGGGCCACAGTTTTATGCTTGTTTCATTGAAGGGGTAACTGTTGGACCCTCACCAAAATGGCTAGAGGAAAAACTTGAAAGCATCCGACAGCGCTCTATTAATAATATTGTTGATGCAACTAATTTTGTGCTGGCAGAATTTGGTCATCCGATGCACGCATACGATGCGGATAGACTTTCAGGCAACATTCTTACAATAAGACAGGCTGAAAAAGGTGAATCTCTGCCGCTTTTAGATGGAGACATTGTTGATCTTCAGGGTGAAGAACTAATAATTTCAGATAAAGAAAAACCTGTGGCTTTAGCTGGTGTTATGGGTGGTGGAAATTCAGAAGTTTTGCCTGAAACTAAAAATATAATACTTGAGTGCGCCGAGTTTTCTTCTTCCAGGGTAAGAAAAACTGCAAGGTTGCATAAAAAACCTACAGAAGCTTCGCAAAGATTTGAAAGAGGAATTGACCCTGAAGGTTTACATAGGGCAATTTCACGTCTTGCATCTGTTATTGCTAATGTGGCTGGTGGAAAAATAGTTTATACACTTGCATCTTTTAGGCAAGAGCGTAACCCCGGAGGTGCCAAAGCAAGAAGATCTGTGATTAAGGTTAATCCAGGCTTTTTTTCAAGTTTTTTGGGCGTTGAAATAAACCACGATAAAGCAAAAAAAGTTTTAGAGTCACTAGATTGTACGGTTGATGTAAAGAGTGATTCTGAGTGGAGTGTTAGTACCCCATCTTATAGAAGGGATCTTTCAATTAAAGAGGATCTGTGTGAAGAAGTTGCTCGCTCCATTGGCTATGATCAAATTCCATGCACAATGCCTGAGATTACTTCGTATCCAATTAGTGCGGGTGTTAATTCAACTTACTCAGCCCTTGAGTTAATAGACAGGGCAAAAGATAATTTAGTGGGTCAGGGCTTTTATGAAGTTATTAATTTTGCTTTTACAAGTAAGGCTTTAATTGAGGGTTTGGGTTTCACGCCTGGTGTGGCGCTTAAAAACCCGCTAAGCGAGGATCTTGAGTATTTGGTTCCATCGCTTCTTCCTGGTTTGATAGAAAAAGCTGTATATAATAAAAATCACCATTTTGGGGCAGAATCACCTCAACTTCGTTTATTTGAACTTAGGCCAACGTTTCATTTGAAAGACAAAACAGTTCATGTGGAGGCCAAGAACCGCAAGGACACTGGTATTGAAGAGCGGTACCTTTTATCGCTTGTTTTTGCAGGTCCAAAATATTCGCAATCACTTAAGAGTGATCAAAAAGAAGTTGATTTGTTTGACCTGAAAGCTGTTTTTGAAAATCTGTTTTTTTCATTAGGTACAAAAGGTGTGCGTTTCGATTCTGTGCTTGGCAAGTCTGGTAAAAAGAAGCCAGGGCAAGCGTCCAATTTGCCGGATGGGATTTTTCATAATGGACAAAGTATAAATGTTTATATTGGAAAGAATAATGTTGGAGTGTTTGGAAGGCTTCATCCAAAATTTGAAAAAAAGTTTAAGTTTCGTTTTCCCGTTTGGGTGGCCGAGCTTGAGTGGGAAAACATTGTTAAATTATCCAGACCCTG
>CAZQUK010000167.1:0-7949 GCA_964596435.1 uncultured Oligoflexia bacterium | reverse complement strand
CTCAATTGGGGTACTAGTTCTGGTTTATTTATTAAAATTGCTTGTTTCATTGTGCTTCCTCCTAGTATGCTTTTGCATAAGCTTAATACGTTTTATATGGGATTTTGTGACAAAAAATAACAGCTACTTTATGCAAGAAGACTATGAGTTAATTAGGCAATATCTTGAAGGTGATATGGCCGCATTTGAAGAGCTCTATAGGCGCTATTCATCAATGCTTTATGGCTATATTTTTAAAAAACTGAGAAGCAAAGAACCTACAGAGGAAATATTCCAGCAGGTATTTCTAAAAATACATAAAAACAGAGAAAAATATAAGCCTGAGCTTTCATTTAAAGTGTGGTTATTTGTTATTTGCAGAAACACAATTATTGATTATTTCAGAAAAAACAAAAATGATTTGAACCTAAAGCATGATGTTGAATCTAATATTAGCAGTCTTATCCAGGAAAATAATGAAGGCGATATTTATGGTTATGAGGAAGTAATGCTAGGTGTTCTTAAATTACCGGATTTACAAAGAAGGGCCCTTGAACTTCGATTCAAAAAGGACCTGGAATTTGAAGAAATAGCAAAAGAGCTTCAAACCTCATCCGAAAATGCAAGACAACTTGTGAGTCGTGGGGTTAGAAAACTCAAAAACAAACTTGGCTTTTAGGTTCTTTTTAGGTGCTTGCCTTTCCAAAGAAAATAAATTGCCGGATATACCAAAAGCTCAAGCATAAATGAAGAAAATATTCCACCAATCATTGGTGCGGCCATGCGCTTCATAACATCAGCGCCAGCATTAGTGGTTGGTGCAAGCAGTATGGGAAGAAGGGCAATAAATGTTGTCATTACCGTCATCATTTTTGGTCTGATTCTTTTTACGGCACCTTCATGGATTGCATCTTTTAAGTCATCAATTGTATTCATGCTTGAATCTTTTATTTTGCGCTTGTATGCCAAATTTAAATATAGAAGCATAAAAATCGCAGTTTCCGCATCAACACCCAGTAGGGCAATGAGTCCAACCCAGACAGCTATACTCATGTTATAACCAAGAAAATATAGTAACCAAACAGCACCAATAGCTGAAAACGGTATTGCCAGAAGGATAATGCTGGTTTCAGTTAATGATCCTGTGTTTTTGAAAATAAGTAAAAAAACAATTAAAAGGGTTATGGGGAGTATGAATTTTAATTTTTCTTTCACCCTAATCATACTGGTGAACTGCCCGCTCCACTCAAGCGAATATGCAGGAGGAAGGGTAATTTCTTTGCCAACTGCAAGCTTGGCGCGCTCAACAAACCCGCCAATATCGCTATCGTTTACATCTAAATATACGTAACCGACAAGAAGTCCGTTTTCGGTTCTAATCATACCTGGACCGGATTTTCTGCTAATTGTTGCGACCTCTTTAAGAGGAATGTTCTTACCATCAAAAGTGGATAGTAGAACCCTTTCAAGGTCACTTATATTTTCCCTGAACGCCCTGACGTACCTAATATTTATTGAATAACGATCACGTCCCTCAATGGCTGTTGTAATATTTGCACCTCCAATTGCATGCCTAATTGTGTCGTGCGCATTTTTAATTGATATTCCATATCTGGCAAGAATTGATCTGTTAAAATCAAAATCAAGAAAATATCCTCCAGAAATACGCTCTGAAAAAACACTCCGTGTGCCCTTGACGTTTTTTAATGTTCCTTCAAGTTTAATTCCAATATTTTCAATTTCTTTTTGATCCCTTCCGTAAATTTTAATTCCAACAGGTGTTCTTATTCCTGTTGTTAGCATGTCAATTCGCCCTTTGATGGGCATGGTCCAGGCGTTTATTGTGCCGGGAAATTTCATTTTTTCATCCATTTCGCTAATTAATTCTTCCCATGAGTGTTGTTCTGGAAGAAACCATGTGAATAAAAATTTTGTAAAATCCGGTAAAAATGAATACCACCTGTTAACTTTGGGCCATTCGCTTTGGTTCTTAAAAACAATGGTTGTTTCAACCATAGAAAGAGGTGCGGGATCGGTTGAGGTTTCTGCTCTCCCAACTTTTCCAAATACACTTTTTACTTGTGGGAAGCTGCTTAGAATTTCATCCTGTTTTTGTAATAAATTTTGTGCCTCATTGATGGAAATTCCCGGCATTGTTGTGGGCATGTATAAAATTGAGCCTTCATTAAGAGTGGGCATGAATTCAGAACCAAGTTTAAAAAAAACAGGTATTGTTATTATTAATGCAAAGAAGGATAAAATTATTATTTTTTTCGGGTGTTTTGTAACCCAATGAATAACGGGTGTGTAGATTTTGAATAAAAATTTACTTATAGGGTGATTATCTTCTGATTTAAAATCAGGTGAAATTAAATTATTTATTAATTTAGTTATTTTTACTGATTTAAATTGTATTTTTTTTCGGTGATGAACAAGTACAAGTAAAGCAGGTACAATTGTTATGGAAACAAAGGCCGCTACAACCATTGCAAGAGTTTTGGTGTATGCCAGAGGCTTAAAGAGTTTGCCTTCTTGTTCCTCAAGGGCAAAAATTGGCAAGAAGGAAATTGCTATTACCAGTAAAGAATAAAAACTGGATTGTCCAACCTCTTTAATAGAATCAATAATTACGTTAATGATTTTCTTTCTGCTATCACCTGGCTTTAAAAATTCAAGTTTTTTATAAGTATTCTCAACAACTACAAGCGAAGCATCAACCATGGCACCAATTGCAATTGCAATTCCACCCAGTGACATAATATTTGCTGAAACACCCATAAGATACATCGGAATAAAACTTATTAGTACAGCAATTGGCAGTGTAATTATTGGAACAAACGCGCTTGGAGCGTGGAGTAAAAATATTAAAATAACAAGGGCCACAATTAAAAGCTCAAAACGTAATGTATCTGTAAGTGTTTGAATGGCGCGTTTAATAAGGTCACTTCTGTCGTAGACTTCAACCAGTTCAACCCCTTTTGGTAAAGATGGTTTTAGCGATTCAATTTTTTCTTTCACTCTTTGAATGACATTATTCGCATTTTCGCCAGAGCGCATAACAACGATGCCGCCCACAGTGTCTCCAAGCCCGTTAAGATCAGAAACTCCTCGTCTTAGTTGTGGTCCAATTGAAACTTTAGCAATATTTTTAATAAATATTGGTGTTCCTGTTTTATTTGTACCAACAACAATGTTTTCAATATCAAAAATTGACTTAATGTATCCTCTTGCTCTAACCATATACTCAGTGCCTGCAAATTCAATAATTCTGGCTCCTACCTCATTATTGCCCTCTCTTATGGCGTTTATTGCATCTTTAAGTGTAAGATTAAATGCCCGAAGAGCGTTTGGTTGTATTGCTACCTGGTATTGCTTTTCAAACCCTCCAATTGATGCAACTTCTGAAACCCCTTTTACTGATTGTATTTGGTATCTTAAAAACCAGTCCTGAAAAGATCTTAAATCGCTCAGAGAATTATTTCCTGAAACATCCTTAAGTGCATATTGATATACCCAGCCAACGCCTGTTGCATCCGGTCCGATTTCTGTTTTTACGTCATCAGGCAAGGATGGGATGATTTTAGATAAATATTCCATTACCCGTGAGCGTGCCCAATATATATCCGTTCCATCTTGGAAAAGAACATATACAAAAGAATTTCCAAATGTAGAAATACCTCTAATGTCTTTAATTTTAGGTACTCCTAAAAGACTTGTAATGATAGGGTAGGTAACTTGGTCCTCAATAATATCAGGACTCACGTTCCATTTAGAATATACAATTACCTGTGTATCAGATAAATCTGGAATGGCGTCAACAGGTGTTTTTATGAAAGCCTGCCACCCCATATATGCAATAAATGCAGATAAAAATAGTATTAAAAACCGGTTGTGTGCTGAAAATTCAATTATTTTATTAATCATTTGTTGCTCCAAATTTAATGATTATGACCACTAGATTCCCCCGTTGAATCTAAAACACCTTGCAGTCTGGATTCTGAATCAATAAGAAAATTACTGCTTGTTACAATACCTTCTCCTTCCTTAACACCAAATACAATTGCTGCAATGTTATCAGAATAAAATTTTACTAAAACCTTTCTGGGTTCAAACTTACCATCATTTTTTTCAATAAATAAAAATGTTTCTTCACCTGTATCAACTATGGCATTTGTAGGGACTGATAGGTGTTTGCCTCTTGATACTAATATTTTAATATCCACATATGATTCTGCTCTTAGATTAATTGGTGAATTATTAACTTTAATTCTAACTTTTGCGGTTCGAGTTTTGGTGTCAATAATTTGATCGACTGACATTATGCTACCTTGAAGTTTAATTCCTTCAAAATAATTTGCTGTAATAATAACTTTTTGTCCTTTTTGTAAATGTACAAGATCCATTTCAAATACATCTGCATAAATCCAAACATGTTTTCCTTTTTCATACACAAGCAGTGAATTACTTAGAGTGTCATCGGCATTTATTGCCTCAATTTGTTTTGAGGTTAGGCCAAGTACTTTTAGACGTATTATTGATGATTCAATCATTCTTTTAACGTTTGTTTTAACACTTTCAAGTGGTGAATTTTTAACCCTTTCAAGTTGTCTTAGCGCTTCTTGGTATTCGATTTGTGCCGTATATAGTTCTGGATCAAATGCCACTCGTCCAGGGGCTCTAATTGTTTGTGTAATCTCACTATTTAAGACTTTTGCTGTTTTAATACCAATTAGTTGCTTTCTGTAAGGCGAAAGTTCAAATTGTGCGTGCCCTTTAGGGATTCGACTATCAGATTCCTCATTAATGTTGTGTTGAGAATTAACTTTAACAAGGTCCATACCGCATATAGGACAAGTTTGTCCGGGTTTGTCAGAGCTTATTTGTGGATGCATTGGGCACTGATATTTTGTTTGGCCGCTCTCGGTGTGTTTCTCATTATGAGATTCTTTTGAATGTTTCTCAGAATTATTTGAGCAGGATGCAAATATCAATAATAAGAATAAAACTGATAATAGATAATACTTCATTACTTTCTCCTTTATGGTATTTATGGTAAATCCGATATGTTTTTACCAATAAGCATTTCAAGTTTTGTGAGACTGTTTGTGTATTCACTTAACATTTTATAATATGTTATTTGAACCTTATAGAGTCCACGTTCGGCTTCGAGTAAATCAAGAAAATTAATTTTTTGTGCCCTATAACCAGCAAGGGCTATCTTGTACGATGTTTGTGCTTGTGGAATAAGGCTTGTTTGAAGAATAGTTAATTGTGCGTTTTTATTTGAAACATCAGATTTTAATGAATTTAATTCGGCGCGAGTTTTATTGAGTTCCAATTGATATTTGTGCTCCATGCTTTTTTGTGTTTCAAGTGCGGACTTTGAGGTGGATGCTGGCCCCCAGAACCAAAGGGGGATTGAAATTTCGGCTGATATTATTTGGGAATCATAGGGCAGTCCGTTTATGCGCTGTTGATATTTAAAATTAAAATCTGGTGCAAAATTTAATGAGGCTAGGGTGGTTTCACTTTTGGAGGCATCTAAGTTGTTTTGTGCTATTTGGATTCTGGGACCAGATACAATATTTTCAGCAGTAATTTCTTCAACATTTTGAATTAACGTAGGCACAGCTAATTGAGGCGATAAAACTATAGCCGTACTGCTTTCAGGATTTCTTGACAGTATTTCAGTCATTTCAGTTTGTAGCATGGTTTTTTCGTTGTTAAGGCTTATTAAATTATATTCGGTTTCGGTTTGAAGTACGTGTGTTTTCATTGAGTAAAATTGTGCCGAAGTGCCTGATGCATGTTTTGCCTCGGCTATTCTTGAAAGTTCAGCTAATGTTTGAAGATCCTCGTGTGTTAGTTCTATAATTTTTTGGGACGAATAAATCTTATAATATGTGGAAATGAAGCGTAAGCGTATCTTATACTTAATGTTTTTTAATGTTTCTTCTTCACTTTTGGTTTTGCTTTTATAAATATTTGCTCTTGAAAAATTTTTAGCTGGAAACTCGATTTTTTGGCCTAAAGTTAAATATTGTGTTTTACTGCCCCTGTTAAGTTCATAACCAATCATAGGGCTTGGCAGTGAGTAAGAACCTGTAATGTGCGCTTGATTTGAATTTATAACGCTTTTTTGAGATGAAATTTCAGGGTTATTATTAAGTGCCTCCGTAAGACCTTGGGTTAATGTTAAAGCTTCATTTGAAGCGATATACTGATTAGATTTTAGAAAAGAAAAAAAAGTCAACAATAACAAATAGATAGGTTTTGAGTTTTTTACTGTTTTCATGCTTTTTGCTACCTCACAGCGTTTTTATCATTATACGTTATGTAATAAATATTGTGACAAATTATTGTTTAATATTTTTTTGTCACATTACTTGAAACTTGTACGTAATATTCGCAAAAAGGATTTTTTATTAAAGAAAAATGAAAAATATAAATGAATTGAATGAATTTATAAGTGCCTCAGGGTTTCCCCCCGAAACACTAAGAAAAATGGTTCACGAAAAAATTTCAAGTATTCTTAATCCTTCATCCTTTATAATATTTTTAAAGCTTGTTGGAATTCAGATAGTAGTTGGAACAATTAGCCTTTTTGTTTGCCCCCAGTTTGGGTTTTCTTTTAGTTCATATCCGGGCATTTTCCATGAACTTCACCACATTAGTCCTGAGGCTTGCATGTTGGCTTGTGGGATGTTCTTTGTGGGTTTAGGCGTTCTGCTTTCGGTGTTTATATTTTCAACAGATGAAATCAGGATTTTTAGAAAATATAAATTCATTAAGTTTTTACTTTTGGGATCATTGTTTTTATTGTTATTTCATTTTGTCACGCGTGAAGTTTTGATTAATTTGGCCGTTTTTTGGTTAATTGGGGGAGTCTTGGGAGGAACCATAATTCTTGAAGTTGGGAAAAAAATTAAATTTGGAGATTTTAAGATAAATTAGTTGAATTTATTTTGGAGTTTTTAAAAAGAAGATTATAAAGCAAAAATCCATAAAATAATAAGCACAAAACAGCAAATACCGGATATGTTTTACCAAGTGGTGCAAAAATTAAAACAGTTAACCAATGAGCAAAGTGCGTAGCTTTCAGGTTTAAGCGTATTGGGAAATCGTTAAGTCTGCAAATTAGGATTAAACCTGTAAGATTCCATCCATAAAGTTAAATAAAAGCGTGTAATGATAATATAAAATTTGCAACATATTTATATATAGCCTCATTGTTATAAGTGAAATGGGAAATGAAAAGCCCAGAAAAAACACATCAAGAACGAATTTTTTATTTTTTAAAAGATGAATAAATTCATTATTGATAATTACTAGGGCAGAAATTATTAAGCCCATTGATAGGCATAAAAGGGAGGCTTGTTGGAATTTAGAAGAGGTATTTACTTTTAGTTTCAGTAAAGCGGTGGGAAATAAAGAAAATTTACTTATTCGAACATACTCAACAATTGTGGCTAGCAATAATGCTATTATGATTGTTGGTAAATATATTTTAAGAAAAGCAAGAAGAGCAAATAAAACGGACAATACAAAAAACATTATTGCTTTTATACTTAGAAAATTTTTATTTTCAGTAAAAAATATTATTAAGGTTCCGCCCGTACATAAATTAAATAAAAAAATATGAAGTCTTTCAAAATTGTAAATTTCAAGTCCCGGCATTAAATGTAAAAAGCCAAAAGCGAGTGCAAGAATCATGGAAAAAAAATCAATTTAATTGTTTTGGACATATTCTTTATAAGCGATCCCTTGTTTTTTTATTTTACTGTACTGCATCAAAAAACCCAATAAAATAAATATTTTATAATGACTTGCTTGACAAAGGTAAAAGTAAACACATCTTTTACACCATCGGTTGATGTGGTTGTGAAAAAAACTAGCTATCAGATTTTGGCTGACTTACCAGGTCTAAAACAAAAGGACATAAAGGTTGAAGTTAAAAATGGCTGTCTTAC
>CAZQUK010000166.1:0-7969 GCA_964596435.1 uncultured Oligoflexia bacterium | reverse complement strand
TAATTTTTACTTATCGTTTGAGGACAGTTCCATTTTACATTAAATATAAAATTATCTGCAACTGCTGGATTTTGAAAAATAAATATTAAAACCGATAAAAAAAAGAATATCTTTGATTTCATCCAGAGAGCTCTCTTCTGTATTTGTTTTGTGAATTTTGGAAAAATTCACTCTCAATTATCTGTCTAAATTATAACCCGATATTTAAGATTTATTCAATGTGCAGCGCCAAACGTGTGACATACAAAAATCGGGCAGATACTCCAACGCCAGAATTATCCTAAATCTAATAATCAAATTTGTGTTCCACTATACTCAATTACATGCTTGAAAAACTGAATTAATTTAAAACCATAAAAAAGTCATAAAGCATAGATCAAGCCCTACGCAGTGAGTCGTTACATTAATTACCGCACCGCATACAATATAGACTCCACCCGCCCCAAGTGTTACACCTATACTCTATATTATACACTAACTTCACTAACCCAAATTAAGAGGTGAACAATGGATTATCTTCTATCAGAAGAACAAAAAATGTTAAAAGAAATGGTTTCAAAATTTGCAAAAGAAGAAGTAGCCCCTCGTGCAAGAGAAATAGATGAGACCCACCAATATCCAAAAGATCTTATTAAAAAAGCAAGTGATCTTGGTCTAATGGGAATTGCATACCCAGAAAAGTATGGCGGCGCAGGTATGGACTACGTTTCCTATCTGCTAACTCTTGATGAAATTGGAAGTTATTGCGCCTCAACTGCGGTTGTTATTTCAGCACACTCATCTCTTTGTGTTGACCCAATTTACCGATTTGGAACAGAAGAACAAAAACTGAAATATTTGCCGGATCTTTGTGCTGGAAAAAAAATCGGTTGTTTTGGTCTAACAGAAACAACAGCGGGAAGTGATTCTGGTGGAACAAAAACCAGAGCGGTCCTTGAAGGTGACACCTGGGTTCTTAACGGTTCAAAGACTTTTATTACAAACGCCAAAGAGGCAGATGTTGCCATTCTTTTAGCCAGAACAGATATGAACGCAAAACCCAAAACACGCGGTATTTCAGCTTTCATTATTGAAAAAAACACACCAGGATTTTCCGTCGGCAAAGTGGAATCAAAATTGGGCATTAATGGCTCATCGACATGTGAGTTAATTTTAGAAAACTGTAAAATTCCAAAAGCAAATCTTCTTGGTGAACTGAACAAAGGATTTAAAGTTGCTATGGTTACCTTAGATGGTGGAAGAATTGGTATTGCCGCACAGGCGCTTGGTATTGCAAAAGGTGCAATAAGGGATGCAACAAAATATGCCAAAGAACGCGTACAATTTGATGCCCCAATTGCAAACCTGCAGGCAATTCAATGGATGCTTGCCGACATGGCAACCGAATACGACGCTGCCTGGTTGCTTGCATACAGAGCATCTATTATGAAAGACAAAGGGCTTAATTATTCAAAAGAAGCGGCTATGGCAAAACTTAAAGCCTCGGAAGTTGCAAACTTTTGCGCAACTAAAGCTATACAAATACACGGTGGTTACGGCTACACAAAAGAATTTAATGTTGAAAGATATTTTAGAGATGCAAAAATCACAGAAATCTATGAAGGAACAAGCGAAATTCAACGCCTCGTAATTGCAAGCCTTCACCTTAAGGATTAAGATTTTCTAATTTTTTTTGCTTCTTTATTCTTTTTAACAATGCAAAAAGCACTTATGGTGTTTTTTTGAGGGAATGATAACAAATGAATACTTTTAGTAAAACTGAGGTCTATAAACTTAAAAATCCTGTCAGAATTATTTCATCAACTTCCCTTTTTGATGGACACGATGTTGCAATAAATATTTTCAGAAGAATCCTACAGACATCAGGCGCCGAACTTATACACCTTGGTCATGACAGATCCGCAGAAGCAATTGTTGAAGCTGCCTTACAGGAAAACGCAAATGCTATTGCTGTTTCCTCCTACCAGGGCGGACACATGGAGTTTTTTAAATATATAATTGACCTACTTAAAGAAAAAAACGCCACACACATTAAAGTTTTTGGGGGAGGTGGTGGTGTTATACTCCCTAAGGAAATTAAGGAACTCGAAACATACGGTGTTGCAAAAATATATTCTCCTGAGCACGGACAAAAATTAGGACTTCAGGGAATAATAAATGATCTTCTACAACGCTGTGACGTTGACACATCTTGTGAATTAATTAAAAATATTAAAGTCGCTGACCTTGCTTTAATAAAAAAATCATTAAAATCAAAAAACGGAAAACATCCTTATCAGAATCTTGCAATTGCACTAACGGCCCTGGAAAACGGACATCTTGCAAGTGCCACACTTAACCCAGAAAAAGAAGCAAAGAATTCAAAATCAATAGTAATCGGCATTACAGGCACAGGAGGTGCCGGTAAAAGCACACTTCTTGATGAACTGATTAACCGTTTCACACGCTATTTGCCCGATAAAAAAATTGCAGTTTTTTGTATTGATCCCACCAAAAGGAAAACGGGTGGAGCACTGCTTGGCGACCGAATAAGAATGAATGCCATTAAGAATGAAAACATATTTCTTCGCTCTTTTGCCACAAGAAAACACGGGGCCTCCGTTAATGACATTATTAAAGAAGCAAGCCTACTTGCAAAAGCTTCGGGCTTTGATGTTATTTTTCTTGAAACAAGCGGAATTGGACAGGCGGATTCTCAAATTGTGGATTTATCAGATCTATCAATTTATGTTATGACAAGTGAATTTGGATCTCCATTACAACTTGAAAAAATCGATATGATCGATTATGCGGATTTTATTGTCATTAACAAGTTTGAAAGAAACGGAAGCAAAGATGCAATTAGGGATGTAAGAAAGCAATATAAAAGAAGCCATGAAATGTTTGATCCCAAAGTTAAGGATGAAGATCTTCCTATCTTTGGAACAATTGCCAGCCGTTTTAACGACACCGGTGTTAATGCTTTTTTTGCGGGCCTTACAAAAAAACTAAATTTTAGCCCCGATTTGCGCGATCTTAAAATGACAATTGAAAGTACGGCTGAATCAATTATTTCACAAGACAGAATCGCTTATCTTAAGGACATTTCACAAACAATCAGACGTTATAAAGAAAAAACAAAGGAGCAAAAGGCGCTTCTTGAAAAAAGATCAGCACTTAAGACCACACAAAGTCTTATCAAAGATGACTCAATAAAAAATTTACTAACAGAAATTTCTAAAAACATCGAAAAGGAAACAGAAAATGATGTTACGCTTTACGATGACTTATCTGGCAAATACAAAGAAGAATTTTTAAAATATTTTGTCAGGGACAAGGAATTCTGCTTACCTCTTTGGGGTAAAACACTAAGTGGCACTAACATTCCAAAAGTTGCACCACCTCCTTACACACAAGCTTCTGAAAAACTTGATTTCATGCGGAGGGAAAATTTTGCGGGTTTTTTCCCCTTTACCTCAGGCGTTTTTCCACTTAAAAGAAAATGGGAAGAACCCAAACGTCAGTTTGCCGGCGAAGGAACACCGGAAACTACAAACAGAAGGTTTCATTTTTTAACTAAAAACGAGCCCGCAAAGCGCCTAAGCACGGCCTTTGACAGCATTACACTATATGGCCAGGACCCAGACGAACGCCCAGATATTTTTGGAAAAATTGGTGAAAGTGGAGTCAGCATCTGCACACTTGATGATATGAAAAAACTATACTCAGGCTTTGATCTGACAGATTCAAACACAAGTGTTTCAATGACTGTTAATGGTCCTGCACCAATTATGCAGGCTTTCTTTTTTAATACTGCAATTGATCAGAACATTCAAAAATTTGAAAAAGAAAAAGGCAGGAAACCCAACCCTTCAGAGTTAAATGAAATAAAAACCAAAACGCTTTCAACAGTAAGAGGTACAATACAAGCTGACATATTAAAAGAGGACCAGGCTCAAAATACCTGCATTTTTTCTCTTGATTTTGCGTTAAAACTCATGGGGGATTTACAGGAATATTTTGTAAACAATAACATTAAAAACTTTTATTCAATAAGTATTAGCGGGTATCATATTGCGGAAGCCGGGGCCAACCCAATTTCGCAACTTGCATTCACGCTTGCAAATGGTTTTACTTATGTTGAGTATTTTTTATCAAGAGGTATTCCAATTGATAAATTTGCTCCAAACCTGTCATTCTTTTTCAGTAACGGAATGGATGCCGAATATTCTGTAATTGGGAGAGTAGCAAGACGCATTTGGGCAATTGCAATCAGAGATCTGTATAAGGGAAACGAACGTTCACAAAAACTTAAGTACCACATACAAACATCAGGACGCTCCTTGCACGCGCAGGAAATGACTTTTAATGATATCAGAACTACTTTGCAGGCACTAACCGCAATTTTTGATAACTGCAACTCGCTCCACACAAATTCTTTTGATGAAGCAGTAACCACACCAACCGAGCAGGCAGTAAGACAGGCCATGGCAATCCAGCTTATTGTAAACCGAGAATTTGGAATTATGGCCAATGAAAACCCACTTCAGGGTGCATATATTATTGACTACCTTACTGACATTGTTGAAGAAGCTGTTCTTAAGGAGTTTGAAAGTATATCTTCACGTGGTGGAGTTTTAGGGGCAATTGAAACGCAATATCAACGAGGCAAGATTCAAGATGAATCAATTTTCTATGAAAGTCAGAAAAATAGTGGTGAATATCCAATAATTGGGGTCAACACCTTTCTTAATCCAAACCCCGAGAATGAAAAAAGCAGAATTGATAACATGCTTTTATCCCGTGCCACTTATGAGGATAAGAAAAACCAAATTGAAAATCTACGTAAATTTCAAAGTAAAAACAAAATTGAAGCTGTAGCGGCACTTAAGGCACTTAAAAATGTGGCACTTAATGGTGAAAATATATTTGAGGAACTAATAAATACAACACGCGTTTGCAGTTTGGGACAAATTACTAACGCACTTTTTGAAGTTGGCGGCGAATACAGAAGAAACGTATAATTTTTTTGACTTTGACCATAAAGGAAATATAAATGATTAAAACCATAGTAGATTCCATGTTTAGACTGGATGGTGGAGCAATGAACGGTATAATACCGCGTCCTCTTTGGGCAAAGCACCACACTCCTGACGATAGGGGAAGAATACAAATGGTTGTGCGTTGTACTGTATTTAAAGAAAACAGCACTGGGCGGGTGTGGCTATTTGAAGCCGGTATGGGAAACAACTGGGACCCAAAAAAAACCGACATTTATGACATAAAATTTATTGATGGCGGAATCACAGGCGGCCTTCAAAAACTTGGAATTAAAACTGATGATATTACTGACGTTGTTTTTACACATCTTCACTTTGACCACGCGGCAGGCGCCATTAATCATAACGCTGAAAAATTAACGCTTACATTTCCAAATGCAAAACTTCATGTTCAAAAAAAGCATTTTGAATGGGCCAAGTTCCCTTCCATGAAAGATGGCGGAAGTTTTTTTAATAATGATATTTTATGCATGGAAAGCTCCGGAAAACTAAACCTTATTAATGGAAATCTTGAGCTCTCAGAGGCTGTTTCAGTAAACGTTTATAATGGCCACACTGAAGGAATGCAAACCATCCACATTAAGCATGATGGTAAAACTTATGTTGTTGCTGGTGATCTGCTCCCTCTTTTTTCACATGTCAAAATTCCCTGGATTATGGCGTATGATAACTTTCCAATTATAACAGCCAGAGAAAAAATTGAGTTTTTAAAAAAGGCGGCAAAAGGAGACTGGATAATAATAAGTGTTCACGATGCCCGGTTTAGTGCTGCAAAAATCCGTGAACTTGGTCCAAACAAATATGAAACAATACCAATTGAAATTTAAAAAGGAGGCTACACATTTATGAAATATTTAAGTTTTGAAAAAAAAGATAAAATTGGAATTCTACAAATTAACCGTCCTGAAGCACTAAATGCATTAAATAAAAATCTTCTCTTAGAATTAAAACAATTTCTAAGCGAAGATTATAAAAAAGAAGGTATCAGGGTTTTAATATTAACCGGAAGTGGTGAGAAGGCTTTTATAGCGGGAGCAGATATTAAAGAAATGCTCCCAATGAGCCATCTTGAAATGAGCGATTTTTTTGACCTTGGACTTGAAGTTACAAAACTTCTTGAAAATGTTCCACTTGTAACAATTGCCGCTGTTAACGGTTTTGCCCTTGGTGGCGGACTTGAAATTGCACTTGCATGTAATTTTATTTATGCTTCAAGTTCAGCCAAAATGGGGCTGCCTGAAGTATCATTAGGACTGATTCCAGGCTTTGGTGGCACACAAAGATTATCAAGAGCCGTGGGAAAACGTGTTGCAATGGAACTTATTATGACTGGAAAACATATTAATGCTGAAAAGGCCCATGAAATTGGACTTGTTAATAGAGTATGTGACCCTGTTGCGCTCCTTGATGACTGCACGAAAACGGCAGTCAGTATTCTTAAAAATGGTTTTATTGCAGTATTACAAGGAAAGCGTGCAATTCAATACGGGTATAATTTGTCACTCGAAGAGGCTCTACAGCTTGAAAAAAACATGTGCTGCGTAGCCTTTGCCACCCCTGATAGACTTGAAGGAATGCAGGCTTTCACAGAAAAGAGAAAACCCGATTTTAGTTAGTAGGTGATTGTTGCGTCTTAAACTTTACATTTGCTTTCATACTAAAACTCCTATATTAGTGTATGTGAATTGCGCGATGCGGCGCGCTTTCTTGTAACAACCTGTATTTATAAGGTTTTTATTTAAGTTCTTTTTTCAAAACAGCCTGCATAACGTTTAGGGTTTTATAGAAATGACTAGCACCAAGCACCTCCCTTGCTCCAGAAAAGAAATGCAAAAACTTGGCTGGCACGACTACGATGTTTTACTCGTTACTGGGGACGCTTTTATTGATCACCCTAGTTTTGGAGTTGCAATTATTGGAAGACTGCTTGAAAGAATGGGGCTTAAAGTATGCATTCTTTCACAACCAAATTTTAAAAATACTTCCGAATTCCTCCATATCGGTAAACCAAATTTATTTATTGGCATAACTTCAGGAACTGTTGACAGCATGATTAATAATTACACTGCCAACAAAAGAAAACGTTCAGACGATATGTATACCGAAGGCGGAGAAAGTGGTAAAAGACCCGATTATGCAACCTACGCCTACACAAAACTTGCAAAAGAGGCCTTTCCAGACACGCCCATAATTCTTGGTGGCATTGAAGCCAGCTTAAGACGACTGGCACATTTTGATTACTGGAAAAATATTATTAGACCCTCAATTCTGGTTGAAACTGAAGCCGATTACCTAATTTATGGAATGGCTGAAAACAGTATTATTGAAGTTACACGGCACATTCAAAATGGAAATTTAGATGAAATTAAAAACGTCCGGGGAGTTTGTTACACCGCCAGCAAAAGCACTGCACGAAACATTGAACCCAGAATCACCCTTCCATCTTTTGAGGAAGTAAAGACCAGCAAAAAGAAATATCTTAAAACCGCAATATTTGTTGAAAAGGAAATTAACCCATTTAATGCAAAAACATTAATTCAGGATCACGCTAGGACCACCCTTGTCGTTAATCCTCCCAGCCTTCCACTTTCAACCGAGGAGTTTGATAATATTTACGAACTGACTTTTACAAGGCTTCCACACCCTAAATATAATAAACAAATACCCGCATATGAAATGATAAAACATTCCGTAACATCAACGCGCGGATGTTTTGGGGGGTGCACCTTTTGCGCCTTATCTTTACATCAGGGAAAAATAATTCAATCAAGATCACCAAGCAGCATTAAAAATGAAATTATTAAACTAACAAAATTAAAAGATTTTACTGGAATAGTAAGTGACATTGGGGGACCAACCGCAAATTCCTATATGCTTGGATGCAACTTGGATGATACCCTAAAAAAATGCAAAAAACCAAGCTGTGTTAG
>CAZQUK010000165.1:0-7995 GCA_964596435.1 uncultured Oligoflexia bacterium | reverse complement strand
TTCGCCATTCGCGGGAAAACAAAAAAGGTTGACTATTTAACTTTGTTATTATACTATATACATTGGGTCGATAATTATTTAGGGGGACGTATGCGAAACAATAATATCACGAAATTTTTTAGTTTCTTTTTGGCTTTGTTAATTGCTTTTCCACCATTTGCATATTCAAAGCCTCGTTCAGTTGACGCTACAGGGTCCACGGGAGGAATAGATAACTGGACCCATTACACCGATAACGAAGGAACATACACCTCGCCAACACAAATGGCAGTTAGAATCAATAATTTTAACCGTGCACTTGAAGTTGGTTTTAAAAGACTAACCCACCCTGAAGGATTAAAGGATTTCGGCAATCAGCTGAAGGATATTGAAAATTCAAATGAAAATGAACTGGGACTAACTCTAGATTATGAATATGATGGGAGTCTCAAAATATTATATATTATCGTTTCAAGAGATCGTTATGACAGCTTCATCCCTACCATGATCGATAAGAACAAACACATAGAAACACACTTCTTTTTTGACAACATGAGGGTTGTTATTCCAATTAGTCTTGAAATACTTTCTTTGGCAAACGAAAAAAGGCTTCTGGAAGATCCTGACATTAAATCAGCCAATATTAAAGTTGATTTGTTAAAAGGTTTAATGAAAATGATGAGTGAGGGGGGTGCAGAATTACAAAAAGAATTTAAATTTGAAATGGATAATCTTGGAATCAGGGTCAAATATAGGCACGGTTTACCTAGAGAACAGGTCCCACCCGTGGCGAGAACTACGGCCAACAGATCCGTTAACCCTGTTGCCCTTAGAACAGCTGGTGTCGTTATTCCAAGCGAAAACAGTACAGGAAGTAGTTCAGGTTCCGGTTCAGGAAGTGGAAGCAGCAGTGGATCATCATCAAATTCTGGTGGTGGAGGATTTAAGAATTTTTTTAGTAATATTGGAAGTGCAATTAAAAACTTTTTTTTTGGTGGTAAATCGTCATCCGAATCAACAAACAGATCTCCTCTCAAACAAGGATTAGGTTTTTTTCCACGCCTGCAGTTAGGTAACGGCCTTTCAATTCCTATTCCGTATTCAGCACAACTTCTTCTTTCTTCAAATGGGGGCGTAAAAAATGGTCAAAAGATTTCAGATGGAATGTTTTCCCCACTTATAAGAACTATTTTTGCTCCAATTACAAATTTTAAAAAAGCCATAAAGAAAGAAACTACAACAAAAAAGAAATGTGGCGTATTACAAAAACTTTTAAGAAGATGCTCAATTGATTTTAAGAAGACTCTTTATGAAGGTCTCGCAGATATTACAGATTTTGTTTCAACAGATGCACATGCCGGTTGTGGATGGGATGGTTGTTTTTTCTCGGGTGCCGAGGATACATATCATGAGGGTGTTGGTTCTGTATCAGATGGGGCAAACCAGCTTTATGAAGGTGCACAAAGAACCATCGATGGTATTACACATGTTTGGCATAACGGTGTTTGGATGCCTTTTAACGATTTTAAGAATGCCACCCAAGCCGAATATGACAGATTTGTGGAACAAGCTACTGATTTCACAGATAATGCAATAGATTTTATTACTCATCCCGATAAATGGTTTGAGTCTGCAAGAAACTTTTTAAGTGTCATTACAAATCCTATAGAAATAATTTCAAATTTTCTTTTCTGGTGGGTACCTAATATCCCTGATCCGGAACCGATTCCAACAATAACACAATTTGTAAATGGTGTGGCCCATGAAATTGCAGAAAGTGACGTCGTCGAATCAGTTGATGATTTACTTTATGATGAAAGATACGGATTTGCCATACATCCGCAATATGCACTTGGTGCATCACTTGCCTATGCATATCTACAGGATCATCCGGATGCAATTGAAACCGGTGTAAGAGTTTTCTGGGAAAATACAGGTGGAGAAGTTGTTGAAGGTATTATGATAAGCGCTGATGATGGATATACAACTTATGTGATGCCTTTAGTTAATGATTATAATACTTATGTAGCTCCAGTCATAAACGACCCAGTAACATCACTTACAAATATTGTAGAATATGGTCCTGATGTATTTTCAGCTCTTTATGAAAACAGATGTAATCTTGATATAACGGTACCCGGTCAAGAATTTACAACACAACACATGTGTGAAGAAGCAGATAGACTTTATAAGCAGGCAGTAGAAGACCTTAAGACAGGTTGGGGCGATCTTGTAAATGCAGTTACAGTAAACTGGGACATGCTTTGTCAGCAACAAGTTGATATTAGCGGTAATGTTGTTTGTCTAGATGGAGACAGCAGCCCCAAAGATTTTCCTGTAAGTAGCGTATGGAATAGTGCATGTGGCGATTTTCATGCAAATGGTATTCTCGATACACAATCAGTTTGCCATGCGTTATCCGTAAACTGGGAAAATGCTGTTAAATATGTTGATGAAAAGATTGTTGACCCCATTCTTGATCTTGTTTCAGATGGGTTACTTGATGATACGACACTTATAGAAGAAGGATTTGATCTAAGGGTCAAAGGAGCAGAAATTGAACTGGGCGCCGCAATTCATACCATGTCCCTAGCGGAAAAACAAATTGTTATTAGTGGAAACAACATGATGGGATGGGACGTTGGAATAGGCGGAGGTAAGCTTCCCGTCACCCCAGGTGAAGTGGATCTTCAGATTTTTTCAGTACCTGAAGTAAAAGCAGACATGCAAACAATTGAATTAAATAAACTGATGAGTGATGTACTAGAGTGGGCCGTAAATAATCTCGGTATATATCCTTACAGATCTTTTGTAAAAGGGTTAAACAACATGACTTCTGATTACGAATTAAATGTCCCACAAATAGATGAAGGCTGTGGAAGCATGGAGGCCTGTATAAGAGATTATATAAATGCCAGAGTATTAACATCTGCAGATTCTCAGATCATGCTTGGTGAAATATTTTCAGTATTATTAAATTCAGTCTTGTCTCAAACTTCTGATTTATTAAAAGATTCATTTACAGGAAGTCCTGGATCATCTTTTTCTTACACATTTAGCGGTGTTGATTTTGCAAATATTAATGAATTTTCAGGTATCGACGACGATGATAAAGATAAATACGATACGGCTGGCTTTGAAATCGGACTTTCAGCACAAATGCAAAACAGCAATCCTGCAAACTGTGCCTCAGAACTGTTAAGTACTTACTCAAATGTGGGTAATGATTATCAAATAGTGTCATTTTCATCCACCCCTCAAAGTATTATTGAGGCAGGACTTCCAAACCTGATTCTTAAAAAAGGATTTTATAATCTTGCTGCTTCCGGGTGCTTATGTCCCGGAACTGAAATGGATCCAGAGTGCACGGGTGGAGCCACATTTACCGCGCCACCAGAATTTGAAACTTACAAAATAGATTCAAGCCCCACGCACATGGACTTCACATCAACTGGTGGACAGTTCACATCAGTGTTCAGTATGCTGGTTAATGCTGAAGTTAAGCTTAGTGCCCCCCCCCCGGGAGTTCCAAACCCTAAAATGACAATTATTGATGCAGAAGGCGTAATGGAACTAAATGGGGGCACACAAAATGACTGTGCTAGGAAAGAAGTAACTGTATCAAACGATGAAGGAACATTTCGGTGGAAAGATCGCTCGCGGATAGTTATTTTTGATGCCGATGACTGTACAAATTATGACGACATTACAACCTGTGCTGTTGTTGAAGATGATCTACCAAATCATCAGAACAGAACAGATATGTTGAATAATATTGAAACCTTCCTAAATGATGCAGATATGTCACAAGAATCAAAATTATTTGATATCTATACACCTGTTGAAGTTTATAACACGGAAACACGTGAAACGGATAATTTAGGTTACACAATAGAAAAAGGTGTGGATAAATTTGAAGACAAATTTATCCTAATGAAAGCTTCATTTCTAAAAAACAGTGACCCTAGAACAATCTGCCCTTAATATCGTAGATTAGTTTTAGGACAAAAAGAAGCTGTTTCGGGTTTTATCTAATAACGAAGCAACAAAAGTAAGCTGTTTTTAATAAAGACATATTATTCAAGCAGTTCTTTTATATCTGAAAAGTCATTCTTTATTGCAATCTTAAGTGCTGTTTCATTTTTAATATTCTTAATTGATTTATCAGCACCCTTTTCAAGCAATAGTTTTACATAATCAATTTTACCAAGCTTTGTTGCAAGCATTAAAGGTGTATAAGAAAACTTATTTTTCTTGTTTACATTAGCCCCTTTCATAATCAAATCTTTAAAAATTTCATCATGATCTGCCTGTATTGCCACAAAAAGTGGAGAAAATCCTCTTTCACCTTCCAGGTCCACCTTTGCTCCGTTTTTTAGTAAATAATCGTATATCTCCCGGTTACCTTTTCTGATGGCTCCATAAAGAGGGGGGCCAATTTCAACTGAACTTTCATTTACATCTGCACCCTTACTAATAAGAAGCTTCACAATTTCAAGATTACCACTTAAAACTGCCGCACAAAGTGGAGTAACAGTAATATTTTTGGTTCGGGCTATTTTAGCGCCTTTATCCAAGAGATATTTTACTGCCTCTAATTTATTCTGCTTGATTGCAATAACCAAAGCGGTAATTCCATAATTACTAATGGTATTAACATCCCCCCCGTTTTCAATCAGAGTTTTTAAAACATCCACACTACCCATGCTTGCAGCCAACATAAGCGGGGTAAAACCATATTTTCCAGACCTGAGATTTGGATCAGCTTTGTTCTTCAATAAAACTTTTATAAAATCGAGATTTTGTTCTTTAACTGCCGACATAAGAGGGGTAATTCCATTTTCATCCTGAAAATTAACATTAGCTCCGCCCTTAATGAGATAGTCATTTAGCTCTTCAAGTGACTTGGGATAATCCTTATGATCCATTGGGATACCCAAATCAATAAAAGATTCCCCAATCATTTTTTGACGATTATAATAATGATATGTGGCAAAACTCAGATAAAATATGATGACGAACAAAATAAATGAAATAATTTTATGTCTTTTTATAAAACTCATTATATCCTCCTTTGAAGCTTATTACAAATTATAAGTAGAGAAGATAAAAGAAACAATAATAATATTATTTATATATCGTCCATCAAATCTCATTTACAAGCTTTTCAAAAACCTCTACTTTTCTTTCAATTATATCAAGACTGCTTTTCCAAAAATCAGGCTTTTCTAGATCAACATTTAAGTGTTTTTTTGCAACTTCTTCACATGTCATTTTTCCGGTATCTTTAAGCAGGTCAACATATGAAGTAAAAAATTTATCACCAAGTTTTTCGCGCTCAGCGTAAACGCCAAGAGAAAATAAGTATCCAAAAATATATGGGAAGTTATAAAAGCTAACACCTGTTATATAAAAATGAAGCTTACTTGCCCAAAACATCTGGCTTAAGTCTGTAACGGTATCTCCATAAAAATATTTTTGGTGCTTAATAATCATTGTTTTAAAATCATCAGAAGTTAAGTTACCTTCCTGTCTTTTTTCATATAATTCTTTTTCAAACGTATACCTAGCTGCAACGTTATTTAGCAGAACCCAAACATTATCCATTTCTTCCCACATAACTTTAAGTTTTTCATTATTCGTAACAGCACTTGCAACCAAGGCTTCATTAACAACAGTTTCGGCGCAAATACTTGCAGTTTCGGCCAGCGTCATTGGATAATGAGTTTCAACCAAACTTAAATCACGCATCAACCAACCATGAAAGGCATGTCCAAGTTCATGGGCAAGAGTTCCAACATCCCTGCCCTGACCGGAATATGTCATATACACACGAGGGGTATTAGATTTCTCAAAACGAGTACAAAATGCACCAGGACGTTTATTGGGAAGTACGCGCCCTTCAATCCATTTTTTATCACGCATCATTTTTATAAACTCACCCATTTCAGGATTAATGGATGCAAATGACTTAGCCACAAGATCAACACCTTTATCAAATGTTATAAGCTCACTTACTTCACCACCAAAATCAGGCGCCGGCGCACCAAGATCCCAGGATGAAAGCAAGCCTTTTCCAAGTGCTTTTGCTTTTAATTTTAAGACTTTTTGGCCTATGTCTTTTTTTCCTGAAACCACCCCCATCATAACATCTAAAGTTTTTCTAGTAATTCTGCTCTGATAAACAGCTTTATCTAAAAAATGTACATTACTCTTGTGTGATCTTTGTTTGTAGTTCTCTAGGCGCCATCCTGAAATTGCGTTTAACATTGATGCACAGGATTCTTCCTGGGTTTCCCATGCCTTTTCAATTGCATGCCACGTGGCTTTTCTAACTTCCTCTTTTTCTGAACTTAGCTGCGTGTAAGCTGCCGCAACGCCCATATTCTTTTTTCCACCAACCATATCAATTTCACACATAAGCTTTCCTGAAATATTATTATATAAAACCCCCCAAGCAGAAAAACCATCAACAGATAGGGCCGCAATAAGTTTTTCCTGTTCAAGTGGTAGCATTTGATCCCGAAGTAAACGCATTCTTGAAACCAGGAACCTGCTCTTTGAAATTTCCGGGTGATTAAGATACTTTTCTATAACTTTGTCAGAGCAGAGGGTTAAAAACAACTCAGCAGACTTTGATACTTGTGTGAATTCAGAAAGAAAGGCTCGTAACTTTGAACTGGTTATTTTGGCAGTATTATTTGCGCCATCTACACTTTGTTCACAGGTTGTAAAGGTATAAAGATTGCCAATTATTTTTTCTACTTTTTCCTCTAAAAAAAACAGCTCCTGTAAAACAGGAACCTGTTTTAGTGCCGCCTCTGGCATTTTGTCTGATTGAATGGCTGCTTGTATAGAAATTTTCAAAGAAAGGTCCTTCATTTTTTCCAAACATGACTTTGCATCATCCAAATCCTTTTTAAATTCTGTTGATTCAAGCCCGCTGTATTCTGTTGAATTATCCCAAGCTGGACCCTCATGTTTTTTTGTGGTTCCTTCTAAAACATCTGCGGCGTATTGATTTCTTTTTTCAAACATTAAGAGCTCCTTAATTCATAGATTTATTAAATGTGTTCATTTTAGAAAACTACAATACGTCATTCATACCAATTTTTTTGTCCTTTTTTGAAACTATTTTGATTTATGGTGAATTATTTTATTGTGTCTTTTCAACGCGTTATACAGCCACAAACGCAAGCCCACGACCGCCCATAGTTTCGCGCCGCGATGTGTCGTGTAAATAAATATTTTGATTATCAATATATAATTTACACTTTTGGCTCTCAGATAAGAGGTCCCAAGCAGCCTTGAGAAATAATAACATTTATAATACTCTTGGAGGGGTATTTATAATTATGAGATATTTCACTTCTGCATTTTTACTTATATTTTTTTTTGCAAATTCTTATACTTTTGCAAAAAGGCCCGTACATACCATTCCTGGCGAAAGCTATAACGACAATATAAAATTTGAAGAGATCCAAAATAAAAAGGAAAAAGAAAAAGAGAAAAAGATTAATACAGTTATAAAAGCACTAAATCAGTTAAATGTTATATCTGATGATTTTAAGGACAACTCAGGCGTTTTTCCCGAAAAAGACATTTACCAACAAGACAACCCATATGACTCATTAAGTACTCAACTTGATAAATTTCAAGTAATTTTTTCCAATCCCATGTTCCAGTCTTATATGAAGGTAATTTCTGACAAAAAATTCATAGAAGATTTAAGAAAACTTTTATCACATAAAAATCTGTCAATATTAGTTTTTCTTGAAATTGTTTTTTTCATTTTTATGTTATTTTTTAAGGCTTGGCGCCAATCGCAAGCAAGCCACTGGGCACGCATTGTTCTTGTAAACCTCTGGACTTCGCTATTGTACATAGCTGTTGCTTTTTTTATATTACCAGGAATTACACTAGGCTCTGGGTTTTTACAGCTCATAAAAGCGGCTCTAAGTGTTATTTAGTACGTGACAAATGCTTTAATGTTTACCTTTTTTTTCTTTTTTTGTT
>CAZQUK010000164.1:0-8070 GCA_964596435.1 uncultured Oligoflexia bacterium | reverse complement strand
TTATGGCGGTGGTGCAATTGTCGGCCAAGCCATTGAAAGTTTTCAGCGCGAACTAAATACGGATATGAATAAAGACATTCATATAGAAATTGCCAAGGCACATGAAATTTCAGGCGATATGAATCAGGATGATGCACCTGTGGTTTCGCTTGCTAATGGTATTTTAAGTGAAGCATTAAGGCTTGGTGCAAGTGATATTCATATTGAACCTTATGAAAAAAAATTCAGGGTCAGAATGAGGATTGACGGCATTTTACAACAGGTCACTGAAATACCACTTGAAATGAGAAGGGCGGTTGTTGCTAGGTTTAAAATTTTATCGCGTATGGATATTTCAGAATCACGGGTTCCACAAGATGGTCGTATAAAATTAAAGTATGGTTATCAGGAAATTGATTTTCGTGTAAACACACTGCCGACTCTTTATGGTGAAAAAGTTGTACTCAGAATTTTAGGTAGAGGTGGTATTAAACTTGATTTAGAAAACCTTGGCTTTGAAAAAAAACAGCTCGATATTTTTAGGCGCGGTATTTCCGCAGCCAACGGAATGGTTCTTGTAACGGGTCCTACCGGAAGTGGAAAAACCACGACTCTTTATTCTGCAATTAATGAACTTAATAAGGTCGCAGATAATATTTCAACAGTTGAAAACCCTGTGGAATATAATCTTGAAGGAATTAACCAGGTGCAGATTAATGATGACGTGGGTTTAACATTCGCTTCAGTATTAAGGGCACTATTAAGGCAGGATCCTGATATTATTTTAGTTGGTGAAATCAGGGACTTTGAAACTGCTGAAGTTGCAATTCAGGCGTCCCTCACTGGCCACCTTGTGCTTTCTACCCTACACACAAACGATGCACCAAGCACGCTTATAAGACTCACCAATATGGGGCTTGAACCTTTTTTAATTATTGCCTGTGTTAATACAATAATTGCACAACGTCTTTTAAGATGTATATGCCCAAAATGCAAAGTGAAGGACCCGGTGCCTGTGGATAAACTTATTAGTCTCGGGTTTTCATCTGAGTTTGCAAAAAAGGCAACCGTATATAAAGGAAAAGGTTGTAGGGCCTGTAACCAGACAGGGTACAAAGGGCGAATTGCCATATATGAAGCTTTAGAATTTTCAAACAATATTAAAGAGGAGTTTCTTAAAGGTACAAGTGCACACGAATTAAAAACAATTGCTGTAAAAGAAGGAATGAAAACTTTGCGTATGTCGGCACTTACTAAAGTTGTAGAAGGTAAAACGACTCTTGAAGAGGCGATATCTGTTACTATGGAAGGTTAGTTAAGAAGGATTTAAGGTGTTAAAATGGGATCAATTGGCTTACCGGCATTATTAAAAACTATGGTTGATCAGAGTGCTTCTGATTTACACATAACCGTAGGGGCGCCACCCATTTTTAGAATAAACGGTAAGATGATCAAAGCAAAAGCCGACAAGTTGTTTTCTGAAAACACCCAGGAACTTTGTTATTCTGTTATGACCGAGGCTCAGATTTCAGAATTTGAAAAGACCAGGGAAATAGATTTTTCTTTTGGGATCAGAGAAGTTGCACGTTTCAGGGCCAATTTATTTTTTCAAAGGGGTTCTATTGGTGGGGTTTTTAGGCTTATCCCTTTTACAATTCCAAAATTTGAAGATCTAAATTTACCCCCCTTTATGAAAAGTATTATTCAAAGACCAAATGGTCTAGTGCTTGTAACGGGGCCCACGGGGAGCGGTAAGTCCACTTCTCTTGCCGCAATGATTGATGTATTAAACAGGACCGAACCCGGACATATAATGACAATAGAGGATCCAATAGAATTTGTTCATCCGCACAAAAATTGTATTGTAAATCAAAGAGAGGTTGGCATTGATACAAAAAACTTTGCTTCTGCCCTAAGACGCATTTTAAGGCAGGACCCAAACTATATTTTAATTGGTGAAATGCGTGATATGGAAACCATTGAAATGGCACTTACCATGGCAGAAACCGGACATCTGGTTTTTGCAACACTTCATACAAACAATGCCGCACAATCAATTCATCGAATTGTAAATGTTTTTCCGCCACATCAGCAACCACAAATCAGACAATCTTTGTCGTTAACATTACAATCAATTTTGTCGCAGCAGCTTGTAGAAAGAAAAGATGAAACAGGCAGGGCTTTGGCGTGTGAACTTCTTATTCCAACAATGGCAGTAAGAAATCTTATAAGAGAAGATAAGGTTCATCAAATATATTCAGCCATGCAGGCAGGACAGGAGTCATCAGGTATGCTCACAATGAATCAGTCATTGGTGTCACTTGTTAAAGCTGGATTTATAAGTAAAAAAATTGCCATATTAAATAGCCAGTATCCTGATGAATTATCAAAAATTTTAACTGGGGATGATGATTAGTTTTTTGAGGTAAAATTATGCCAGAATTTTATTATGAAGGTGTAAGTGGTGAAGGAAAAAAAGTAAAGGGCCAGGCTGAGGCACTTCACGAAGGTGAAATTAGAATGATCCTTCGTAGTAAGGGTATTCGTCCCACAAAAATTACAAAAGCCAATATGTTCCAGACAGATATTGGCTCAATGTTGGGCCGCGGCCAAAAGGTTCCAAGTGAGGTGCTTGTGGTTTTTACCCGCCAGTTACATATGCTAATAACATCTGGTGTGCCCGTGGTTCAGGCGCTTGAAATTTTAGAGGATCAAACAACAAATAATGCATTGAAAAAAAACCTTCTTATGATTAGGGACAAGGTTTCAGGAGGTTCCTACTTGTGGCAGGCTTTTGCATTGTATCCAAATACTTTTCCAAAAATGTATACGGCACTTATCCGGGCGGGAGAAGCCTCTGGTGCGCTTGATGTAATATTTAAAAGGTTAAGCAGGTATTTGGAGGATATGGAAAAACTAAGAAAGACCATAAAAGGTGCGATGATATATCCACTTCTTGTTGTGGTGGTTGGTATTGGAGTGGTTGTGGCCCTATTAACTTTTGTTATTCCGCGTTTTGAATCTCTTTTAACTTCAACTGGTCAGGACCTTCCACTTCCCACAAAAATTGTGATTGATGTTTCACATTTTTTTGCGGCAAACGTCCACTTTTTTGTAATTGGCACTTTTACAATTGGTTATATGGTTTTACGGTGGTCAAAAACCCAGGAGGGGCGCGCCGTTATACAAAGACTATTTTTTAGAATGCCACTTTTTGGAGATCTTATTCAAAAAGGCGGTGTTGCAAGATTTGCAAGGACCTTAGAGACGCTTCTTACGTCAGGGGTTACTGTTACTGATGGACTGGATATTTGCAGGGAAACAATTGATAACGTTGTGCTTGAAGATGCTACGGCCAAAGTAAAAAAAGAAGTTGAAGCCGGTAATTCTTTTGGTGGGGTTTTAACAAAACTTTCGGTGTTTCCAAAAATGGCATCGCAAATGATATCCATTGGTGAGTCAACAGGAAATTTGGATAAAATGCTTGGACGCGTTGCCGATTTTTATGAGGAAGAAGTTGAGATTAAGGTTAAAGGATTAAGTAAATTAATTGAGCCTGTAATATTAATTGTACTAGGTGGTATTGTGGGGGGACTTCTTATTTCAATGTATCTTCCTATATTCAAAATGGCAGGTGGCGGTCAGTAAAATTTAAGGTTGTGGGGTTTTATGAATGCAGTAAATATTGTTGGTGAATCAAAAGCAATTAGGGAAGTTGTTGCGATGGTACATAGGGTTGCTGCCACGCAAACCAATATTTTAATTTTAGGAGAAAGTGGTACGGGTAAGGAACTCGTGGCGCGTATGCTTCATTTGCAGTCACAATGTAGGAAAAGACAGTTTGTTCCAGTTAACTGTGGTGCAATTCCTGAAAACTTACTTGAAAGTGTTCTTTTTGGTCATAAAAGAGGTTCGTTCACCGGTGCTGTAATGGATAAAGCCGGCCTTTTTGAGGTTGCACACAAAGGCACATTATTTCTGGATGAGATTGGTGAACTACCTTTAACTATGCAGGTAAAACTCCTGCGCGCCATTCAGGATAAAATGATAAGACGGGTAGGCGGTAATGATAATATACCCGTTGATATTAGAATAATTTCGGCAACAAACAGAAATCTTGAGAAGGACGTAAATGAAGGTAAATTCAGAGAGGATTTATACTACAGGTTGAATGTTATTTCTTTACTTATGCCGCCGTTAAGGGACAGAGATGGTGATGTAAGAATTCTTGCTGAGTATTTTTTAAAAAAATATTCAGATAAATTAAATAGACCAATTATGGGTTTTGAACCAGAAGTTATCTCTGCACTTGAAACTTATGCCTGGCCCGGAAATGTCAGGGAACTGGAAAACGTTTTAGAACGGGCCCTGGCACTTGAATCTGGAAGCAGAATATCATTATCAGCCTTACCTGAAATGATCACACAGGGCGCACTAGATAAAGCAAAGCTTGATAATCTTAATCTCACAATGATTAACTCCGTTTCATCAGAAACAAGTGCTTCTTGTGTTTCCAGAGATGGCGGCGAGATAAGGGTTCCTGCTCCCGATTTTTCAAATGGTGCAGTTAAGCTTGATTCTATTTTAGGTGAAATAGAAAGGGCATATTTGAAGGCGGCACTTCAAGAAACCAGTGGAGTAAAAAAGAAAGCCGCAGAACTTCTTGGTATAACTTTTAGAAGTTTAAGGTACAGGCTAGAAAAACTTGGGTTTTAAGCTGAAGCACAAGTTTTTTTTTGAAGCTTTGGGCTTAAGTGTTTTTGTGCTGATTACATCGCAGCGATTTACTGTTTATAACCCATTTGTGGTATTTATTAGGTTTTTGTCCTGGTTAATTGTCCATTTATCCAGAGCATTAGCGCCAGTGGTTGAAACACTACCTGCGCCGCCCATGATAAAAGCGTTTTTTGAAACATCAGTTCCTGGTGGTAAGTCGGCAAGTCCCGGGAGTGTGCCTTCGGCCTTGTTTGCAAGAAAATATGTTGCGTTATTCCCATCAGTGCAGGTTTTAATGGATATCCAGTCATAATTAAGACAACTGTTTACACCTGTTCGTCCACAGTTGGCACTACCCCCTGCATTTCCAACTCCAACGGTATAATACGAAACCGCACCTTCCGGATTAAATCCAATTGCATTCAAGCAGGCTGTGTAGCTTGATTTGTCTGTAAAAAAAGCTTTTTCGGTAGCATAAATTGCAGTGAGCGCAATTTTAACCTCAGTTTGCCGTGAATGAGAAGTGTATTTATTATATTGTGGATAAGCAATTGCTGCTAAAATTCCAATTATTGCAATAACAATAATTAGCTCAATAAGTGTAAAACCTATGTTATTTTTCATTATTAATGGTCCTTTTTTAAAACCCCTGTTGTGTGTTAATTAAATTTTTATTCTGATTTATTGTCCACTGATCGACACTTGCATTATAAATCTTACCTGCAGCTCCAATTATAAAAGTTGATCTTGTAATTGTTGTTACTGGTAGGTCCGTTCGTACTGTTGCTATACCGTAAGCGGAATCTGTTGCTGTAAAATATGTTACATTGGTTACATCGGAACAAACTGGTTTGGGTGTTTTCCAATCAAAAAGCAGGCAGGATGCATTTCCTGTTGAGGTGCATAGGGTGGTGTTTGAGCCTGTGTTAAATCCGAGTGTGTAATATTTTGTATCGCCCATAGGCTGGTAGCCAATATTTATAAGGCACATAGAATAGCTTCCGCTTTCTGCTGCAAATATTTCCTCAGTTGAAAAAATTGCACTAAGATTGATTTTTGCTTCCGATTGGTGGCTCCTTGCTTTATGCCTTTGATAATTGGGAATTGCAACGGCAGTTAGTATTCCAATAATTGCAATTACTATTAGTACTTCAATAAGTGTAAATCCATTTTTAGGTTTCATAAATTAATATCCTATGACTGTATTTGTAAGGTTCTTGTTGTTGTCTATTGTCCATTCATCACTCGATGTGGGGGCGGCTGAAATTGAACCCACGGCCTTAACTGTAAAAGCGTTTTGACTTATTGTGGTGCCATTTAGGGTGCTTAAAGCCGGAAGTACATTTTTATAGTCAGTGGCCGGAAAATTCCGTTCATTTGTAGAGCATCTGTAGGTGGTAGTATTTGGACAAGTGCCAGCACTATCCCAGGCAAAACACAGGCATGTCAGGTTTGCAACAGCACCTGGGCCACACGTGGTAAAATTTTGGTTCCAGCCAACTGCGTAGTAACGAGTATTGCCAGAAGGTGTAAACCCAAGTTGTACAAGACACTGCGAATAAGAAAACTTATCAGTTTGAAATGTACTTTCAACTGTGTAAATTGATGAAAGCGCAATTTTAGCTTCAGCCTGCCGGGCTTTTGCCTGGTATCTTTGATACTGCGGCACTGCAATTGCTGTTAAGATTGCCATGATTGCAACTGCAATCATTAGTTCAACAAATGTAAAACCTGAAATGTTTTTTAAGCTAGATTGTGTTTTCATAAATTAAAAACCCTGTTGTATGTTTGTTAAAGTTTTTTGCTCGTTAATTGTCCAGATGTCATAACCCGTTTGTGTGCCACCGGTTGAGCTAATATTTCCAACAGCTTTTAATAAAAAAGCGTTAGTGCTTGCATTGCTGCCGTTTCCTGATAATTGAGAAATGGCTGGAATTTGTGCAGGTCCGGTGCCAATAAAATCTTTTGCAATAAAACACGTATCTAAGACAAAACAAAAATCAACACCGTTCCCGCTATCGTTCCAGGTATATGCCCAGCAATCTTGATTGATAGCAGGGCCAGGGCCACAGCTAGTGTAATGGTTGTTCCAACCAATTGTGTAATATTGGGTATTAGTATTTGGTGTAAACCCAAGTTGTACCAGACACTGCGAAAACGAGCCTTTTTCCAGATGAAATGCCTGCTCAAAAGTGAAAATTGCTGAAAGCGCAGTTTTGGCCTCCGCTTGCCTGGATTTTGCAATATGTTTTTGGTAATTTGGGACAGATATTGCAGTAAGTATACCAATAATAGCAATAACAATCATGAGTTCAATAAACGTAAGGCCTGATTTATTACCAAACCATGAATTTTTATCCATTGATTTTTTAAAGTCCGCTTTGCGTGTTTGAAAGGACCTTAAAGTCATCAATTGTCCATTTATCGTATGTTCCACTCGATGAAACACTGCCTGCGGCTCCAATTGTAAAAGACGCGCGAGTTATGGCTGATACAAGCTCAGTATATGGGGTGGCCGTAGTAACAATCCCACGCGTTGACACATACCAACAGGTGTCGCCAAGGTTGCAGGCGCAATTCAAATTAGCGTCCCAATCATAGCTTCTACATAGCTGCGAACCCGTATTCCCACACAAGCTACCACCGTTATCCTTAAAGCCAACAGTGTAGTATCTGTTTGGTGAATCTGGAACAAAGCCAATATCTTTTATACAAACAGAATAACTTGTTTTTTGAGCGTAAAAAGCTTTTTCGGTTGTGAATAAAGATGAAAGCATGGTTTTAGCTTCTGTTTGCCTGCTTTTTGCCTGATAACTTTGATAATTTGGAATAGCAATAGCGGCAAGTATCCCTATTATTGCAACAACAATCATAAGTTCAATAAGCGTAAAACCATGTGTATCTTTTTTTATCATTTTCACCTCTTGATTTAATAAAAAAAATTAAATTCCCGAAGTCGTATTAAGGAGGTTTTTACTCTCGTTGATTGTCCACTGATCAATAGCGCCTGCTGTAGTTGATATTCTCCCTCCAGAGCCGGCTGTAAAAGTTGATTTATTGCAGTTAGAGGCCGGAATATCAGCTAAAGCTGTAGTTCCGTTTTGACTTCGTGTTGCAAGAAAATAAGTTGCATTTGCTCCAGCACTACATCCTATTGCACATGTTGCTGCTCCAGTTCCGCAAGTACTACCAACCGTTTGAAATCCTGTTGAAAAATAAGAAATTTCATTATGTGTGGCGGGTGGTATAAAGCCGTCAGGAGTGTAGCCTATGATGGTTAGGCAGCAGTTGTAATCTGAAAATTCCGCATAATAAGATTTCTCACTTGTATAAATCGCAGAGAGGGCAACTTTTACTTCAGATTGGCGGGGTTTT